>CAZSOB010000134.1:0-4480 GCA_964608155.1 uncultured Desulfobulbia bacterium | reverse complement strand
AATAGGAAGAATAAAGATCAGACTGCCTCGTACCATCCATAAAGGGCAGGTTATCGCCGTAAAAACCTTGATTATCCATCCCATGGAAACCGGCTTCAGAAAGGACAAGAAAACCAAGAAAAAGATCCCGGCCTTCTACATAGATGATGTAAGTGTATATTATGGCGGCGCCTTAATAAGTCGCGCCAAATGGACAATCGCGGTGAGCACCAACCCCTTCATGTCCTTCTATATTAAGGCCGATAAGGAAGCGCCGCTGAAGATTGTCTGGAAGGATATTAAGGGCGGGGTTTACGAAAAAACCGTGCAGGTTAAACCCCAATAAGACAAGGAACCGCTTCGGTTCCGGTAAGTTGACAGAGAGGTAATAAAAAAATGATTAAAAAAATATCGATTTTGTTAAAACCCCTTGTCTTTTCCGCCCTTTCATTGGTGGTGGGGGTATCCGGCTTCTCACCCGGAGCAGTCCGGGCGGCGGACAGCAAGGCGGGAACGGCGATTGAAGAGTTAACCCCCAGCATGTCCTATGAAGAGTATCATAAACGCTACGAGGCTTACTATGGTGATACCACCGCCCGCATGGCCGAAGAAGGCAATCCGGCCGATTTTTTGTTGGATGATGGTAAAGATCTCGCGAATAAGGTTGAGGGCAGCAAGGGGAAGTCATGCGCCAGTTGTCATGGCTCGGATGCTTTAAAACTCAAGGGTGTGGCCACGGGATATCCCAAGTATAACGCCAAGTTGGGCGGGATTATGACCGTTGCTCTCCAGATTAATACCTGCCGGGAGAAACAGATGGGGGCCAAACCCCTGAAGTATGAGTCCTACAACCAATTGGCCTTGACTATGTATGTGAAATCTCTCTCCAATGGCATGCCGATCAAGGTTCGTATAGACGGCCCGGCCAAGCCTTTCTACTTAAAGGGCAGGGCGTATTATTATAAACGTCAGGGACAGTTGAATTTCAGCTGCGCCATTTGTCATGTGCAATATGCCGGCTACAAGGCGCGTTCAAATCTGATCTCAAATAATAAGCATCATGCCGACCATTGGCCTTCTTACCGGCTGAAATGGGGCAAGACTGGATCATTGCAGAGACGTTTCCGTGGCTGTTTAAAAAATATGCGCGCCAAACGGCCGCCGTTTCAGAGTGAGATGTACCGGAATATGGAATTATATCTGACCTATATCAATAACGGGGATCTTATGCAGGTGCCGGGTATGAGGATGTAAATATTTCGGCCGTATTCCCACGGGAAGGGGCAGGCTGCCCATAAGTACAGTACAACCGGGCAATCAGCATGGTCTGCCAGACTTTCTGTGCAGCGGGTGTTGCCAGAGATTTGCCTATGAGCAAAAGCAGCTACCGCTGCAGTTTATTATGAGCGAATTATCTTTCATTATTTAACAAGCCGAATATTTACGGAAGGAGAATATCATGCGTTTATCGAGGCGGGATTTTATCCAGATGGCCAGTTTGGCCGCAGGCAGTACCCTTTTGCCTTCGGCTCAGGGACTGGCCCAGGGGTTGAAGCCGGAAAACTTGATGCAGTTTAAGCCCAAGGGCGGTCTGACTATCCTCCACACCACAGATAGTCACGCCCAGTTGGTTCCCATGTATTATCGAGAACCGGACTCTAATATTGGGGTTGGCTCGGCGGCCGGCAAGCCGCCCCATCTGACTGGCAAGAAGTTTCTAAAATATTACGGCCTGCAGCCGGATACTATGGATGCTTATGCTTATACCTGTGATGACTACAGCGCTTTGGCCAAGGAATTTGGCAAAATGGGGGGCTACGCCTATATTATGAGCCTCATTAAGCAAATCCGCGCCGAACGTCCCGGCAAGGTTCTTTATGTCGATACCGGCGATACTCTGCAGGGTTCAGCTACCAGTCTCTGGACCAAGGGTGAGGACATGGTTCGGGTGTTGAACCAGATGAAGTGTGAGGCCATTACCGGCCATTGGGAGTTTACCTATGGTGAGGACAGGATACAGGAATTGATTAAGATGATGGACTTCCCGTTTCTGGCTCAGAACGTCAATGAGGCAACCTGGGGTGATCCAATCTTTAAACCTTATACGATCAAGTCGGTGAACGGTATAGCGGTGGCTCTGATCGGCCAGGCCTTCCCCTATACCCCGATTGCCAATCCGCGTCGTTTAATGCCCGACTGGTCATTTGGAATTAAGGAGGATCATATGCGGGCCATGGTTAATGAGGTGCGGGCGAAAAAGGTCGATCTCGTGGTGGTTCTGTCTCATAATGGCATGGATGTGGATAAAAAAATGGTCAGCCGGGTGAAGGGCATTGATGTGATTTTGGGCGGCCATACCCATGACGGGGTGCCGAAGCCGGTGGTGGTCGGCGAGACCCTGGTTATTGGCTCTGGATGTTACGGTAAATTTCTCTCCCGGCTGGATCTGGTGGTGAAGGGCCGTCGGGTGGTTGATTATTCATACCGCCTGATTCCGGTAATGTCGGAGATGATTACCCCTGATCCGGAGATGGCGCGGTTGATTGAGAAGATCAGGCGGCCCTATAAACGAAAATTGGATGAGGTGGTCTGTGATACGGAGACTCTGCTCTACCGCCGCGGTAATCTTGATGGCAGCTTTGATGATTTAATCTGCGACGCCCTGGTTGATCATTATGATGTTGATTTTGCCTTTTCACCCGGTTTCCGCTGGGGCCGGACGGTGCTGCCAGGCCCGGTGACGGCGGAGGATGTCTATTCGCAGACGGCCTTGACCTACCCCAATACCTATAAAAATAAAATCAGCGGCGCGACCCTTAAAAATGTATTGGAGGATATCAGCGATAACATATATAATCCTGATCCCTACCGCCAGCAGGGCGGGGATATGGTGCGTAGTAAGGGGCTTAATTTTGCGGTAAAACTCTCTGGAACCATGGGAACCCGCATCAGTGATCTTAAGGTGCGGGGTAAAACGGTGCATCCCAAGGATCAATTTACCTTTTCCGGCTGGGCCTCGATGACGGTGCAGCCCGGCCCGCCGGTCTATGATATAGTCATGAATTATGCCCGGCGGAAGAAAAAGGTGCGGGTAAAAGTTAACCGGCCGCGGTTGGTGGCCTGAACTCAGTCCTCCTGGGCGTCCTTGAAGAGAATTGACTTTAAGGGCGCCTTTTTTTTATACTTTGTCTGTAACTATTTAGGTAACTAACCGGGCCTCTACTCTATTTTAAAAGTAACAGGCATCACGGCCAACGAAATGGTAGTATACCAAAATAAAAGGTAATGCGAAGTAGGCCGGCAATGCATTGGTGTCTACTCTTATTTCAGTGGTGTCCAGTTAGAGTTTTGCATTAAGACTGACTGGTGGTTTTAGACCGGGAGACAGATTAAATTTTTCTTCTCAACCCAGGGGACTGAATTTTTTTCGCGTTTTTTGGCGAAAATCATTCTGTCCCCGAATCGAAAGCCGGGAAAAATAAAATCAGTCCCCTCAGTGCCGTAAGTTTTATCAATGCAAGTTCTTAGCCGGACATGACTGCTCTTATTTAGGGGCAACCCGTTATTCAGCTTGGTTCCGAGTTTTGTGCCCTTATTATTGGCGAAGGTCATCAGCAAATTTGTCATTGATGATCTATCCCGCTTAGAAGAATACGTTTTATTGCACTTTCGGTCATCACCATTTTATTTTGGAGAAATGACCATGGTAAAGAGGTCGAATAAAAAAATGGAAATGATCCATACCATAAAACCTAATGCGGCTGGTATTGATATAGGTGCCAATGAAATCTTTATTGCAGTTCCTCATGACAGGGACAGTCGTCCGGTTCGCCGTTTTGACACGTTTACGGCAGATTTGCATGAGGCCGCTAAATGGCTCAAAGCTTGTGACATAGACTCTATTGCTATGGAGTCCACAGGTGTTTACTGGATACCTGTATTTCAAATTCTTGAAACTTACGGTTTTGATGTTGTACTTGTTAATGCCCGTCATATCAAAAATGTTCCAGGACGCAAAACTGATGTTCAAGATTGCCAGTGGTTACAATATTTACATTCTGTTGGTCTTTTGAGGGGATCACATCGTCCTCCTCAACAAATTTATGCTGTAAAATCACTGTTAAGACATCGTGATGGGTTAGTGAAGACCTCTACTTCACATATTCAGCATATGCAAAAAGCTTTAACTCGGATGAATTTACAAATTCACAATGTGATAAGCGACATTACCGGAGTTACAGGTTTAGCAATTATAGATGCGATATTGTCAGGTGAACGTAACCCCAGAAAGCTCGCAGCATTAAAAAACAAAAGAATCAAAGCCAGCAAAGCTACTATTGAAAAATCTCTTGAGGGAGATTATCTCCCTGAGCATGTTTTTACCCTCAAGCAGTCTTTACAAGTTTATCGCCATTATCAACAAATGATAGCAGAATGCGATATTGAAATTGAAAACCATTTAAAGAACATTGATTCCCGCGTATTGACATAGATCAAAATC
>CAZSOB010000133.1:0-4496 GCA_964608155.1 uncultured Desulfobulbia bacterium | reverse complement strand
TAACGAACAAAGGAAGCAGAATTAGATAATAGTCCCATTTTAATCCTTACTGATTTTAATAAGTGAGATGCGCCAGGGCGTATACAATACGCCCCCTTTAAACCTTGAGCATAGAACATAGCAGACCAGCCCCCGGCCGACAATATTTTTATGCGCCCAAAGCCGCAAATACCATAAAACTTTACTTGACAGAAAAAAAGAGATATTGTAAATGTATTCAGCTTATGAGGCGGGGTCGTTAACTCAGTCGGTAGAGTATCTGCCTTTTAAGCAGAGAGTCGCGCGTTCGAGCCGCGCACGACCCACCATTTATACGTCCCTATCGTCTAGTCAGGTCCAGGACACCGGCCTTTCACGCCGACAACACGAGTTCGAATCTCGTTGGGGACGCCACGAAATTTAAAAAGGGAATCAGTTTTTTATAACTGATTCCCTTTTTTTGTTATTCAATAGGAAGAGTACGGGGTCTATTTGGACACAGAGCGGTTCTTACCACGCTCCTTGGCCTCATAGAGATTGGCATCGGCCCGCTTGATAAAAGTCTCCCGATTATCACCGGCAGCATACTCGGCCACCCCGAGACTCAGAGTCTTCTGAACCTGCCCATCACAAAATCGTTCAGCGGCCAAACCTTCCCGAATCCGCTCAGCCACCATCAGCCCGCCCTGGCTGGCGGTTGCTGGCAAAATAACCACAAATTCTTCACCCCCATAGCGGCAGGCCACATCGTTATCGCGCACCGACTCCTTGACTATTTCACCAAGACGGGCCAGCACCTTATCGCCCTCGGCGTGGCCGTAGGTATCATTATGCAGCTTAAAATTGTCGATATCCATCATAATCATGGATAGCGGCCCGCCATAGCGCACAGTACGATTCAACTCCATTTGCAGAACCTGATTAAAATAGCGCTTATTAAAGAGGCCGGTTAACTCATCCACCGTACTTAACTCCCGATAACGCCGCTCGCTCTCCTTTAAGGCCTCCTCAGCCGCTACCTGCTGGCTGATATCGGTGATATGCTCTACAATACCGATCTGTTCACCCACCAGGCCGCGCAAAGGGGTGGAAACTATGTTGTAATGAACAGCTCCACCGCCGCCGGTACGCTCTTTAACAATATGCTCACTAAAATGATTCTGCCCCGGCCGCTTTAAACTGTTTAGTGGGCAGTCCTTGGTTTCGCAGAGGGAGGAACGAAAGACATCATAACACTTCATATTAACAGCAGAATCAACTTCATCCTCCAGCAGATCCAGAAAATTATCATTGTGCTTGATAATATTAAAGTCGTTATCAATCACCAAAATCCCCCCGGCCACGGTTCTGAATATCTGATTAATCTCCAGATAGTTCTTTTCAGACTCCATGGCCAGCTCATTGGCCTGGGTAATAGTAGACTCCAGCTGATCGTTAACATCCTCCAACTCAGCCTTAATGCCGGCCACCTTATTATCACTCTCCTCCAGACCCCGAAAATCACCGACCCGCTTACGAGCCGAGGCCAGCCAGGCCTGATAGAATGGGACGGAAATCGGCTTGGGCATATAGAAATCGGCCCCGGCAGCAAGGACACGCTCCATATCCTCGGGCCGATCATTACAGGTAACGACAAGAATACTAAGATATTTGCCCAGGGCGGAAGCTTTCAGATGCTGGCAAAGCTCCAAGCCGCTCATCCCGGGCAGATTCCAGTCCAGGACGATAAGCCGCGGCTCCTCGGCCTGGAAATAATCCCAGGCCTCCTCAGCACTAACCACTCCCCGAACATCCAAATCAAACTCCTGAGCTCCATTAATCAAAAGATCCAGAGTTATTGTCTCGTCATCAACGATGAGTAATTTTTCTGTAGTTCTATTCATAGTGTCATGCAAATTTAACCAGAGAAATATAACAGGAACTGATATTTTGATCTTATAAATATATAAATCATAATGTCAACGAGAAAAAAGTTTGGTTCCAGGACATAGACAAAAACCAGGAAAAGGCATAAGCGCATAAATCTATTGGAATACACCCATAACCCGCCTGAACAGACAGCATGAAAAGGCACAGGCGCAGGGGCATATTGCAATACACCCAGGGCGCACCTGACAACAAACAAAATCGAGAAAACCAAAACCGGGCTGAATGGACAATAAAGCAAAAAATAAATTCAAAAAAAACTTGACAAATATCTTAAAAAATTAGATATAATCTTTTTTATTCCATATTGTTATGGGATGTTCTTCGGGGACAATGCCTGAAGAGGTTGAGAAGGTGGACTTTTCAGCGTTTAAGGCATTGAGCGTGCCGGTAAAATCAAGTTGCGGCAAGGGCAGATAACACCTTGTTGCAACGCGGCTTTTATTGAGCGCGTAAACATTTTTTTAATTGGAAAAGGAGTAAGAGTTATGAAAAAAACACTAAGCACTGTAGCATTGAGTACTGTACTGGTGCTGGGGATGGCAGCTTCCGCCCTGGCTACCCATGGCACCCAGCCGGCCGAGATGGCGGTATCCTCCGCTGGCGCCGCCAAAATCACCCTTGACGGCGCTATCCGTGAGCGCGGCCGGATGCAGAAAACTGATGCCGTCAAGGATACCTCATCATCCAGCTTCTATGACGGCCGGATTCGCCTCGGCATCAAGGCCCAGGCTGAGCATGTTACCGGTTATGTGCAGTTTGAATCTCAACAGGATGCATCCACAAATAATTCTCAATCTGACACCTACACTTGGGGCAAAAACTACTCCGGATCAGCTGGCTATCTTTTCAACGGCGGCCAGAAGCATAATGCCATGGAAGTCCTCCAGGCCTGGATTCAGTACCAGCCCTCTAACTGGGGCGTAAAGGTTGGTCATATGCCTCTCGCTCTCGGCAATAAGGTATTCTTTGATCATACCGGCTATGGCGATGACGCAGTTATGGCCTATAGTGCTTTTGGCGCTACCCATGTAGCAGGTATCCTGATCAAGTTTAATGAGAACAGCACCAATGACAGCACTGATGACCTCGATGGTTATGTAGGCCTCGCTACCCATCAGTTTAGCGACAACTTTGATGGCGGTGTTAACTGGACGTATTTACGGGGCGGCTCTTCGGACTCTATCAGTACTACTACTACATATGAGGGTACTGGCACCCCAACGACAACTTATGATGCGGCTGGTAACCCGACCACGACATACCCAACTCGTACTCAAACCGGGACTATTAATAATTACGAGAACAACTGGCCTGGGCTGTCCATGAGCAATATTGGCATCAATGCTAATTATCGCCAGAACAACCTCTCCTTCCTCGCCGATGCAGAGTTTCAGCTCGGTCGTTTTTCTAAAAATGCCACAACAACTGTTGATGCTAGAGGCTGGGCTGTAAAACTGGGTGCCAATATGGATCTCGGCGCCGCCAAGGTTGGTCTGCTCTACGGTTATGGCACCGGTGATGGTAGTGCTGGTTCAGCGAATCACACCTTTTTTACCTTCCTGAGCAATACTAATTACGACACCATTATCGCAGGATATCTTGTTCAACGCCCCGGTACCTTTACCAAGCATTCCGGACTTTCCAACTTGTCCGAGTACCAGGTCAACGCCTCCACCAAGACTACCTGCCCCATTACCGGCAAGCCGCTCGCTCTCATGGCCTCTGCTACCTATATGAAGGTAAACAATACCGATAGCTTTGCCTCATACCAAAATGACAAAATTGGTACCGAGTTAGATACCGTAGCTACCTGGACATTGGCTCCCGGCCTGATCTACAAGGTTGAAGCCGCTTATATGTTTACCGGCAATGCCTGGAATACAGCAGCTACGGGTTCTGGTTCCGATCCCGACAACCTGTACTTCCTGCGTCATCGTTTGGAGTTCACCTTCTAATTTAGTTTATTAAATTAGAACAGTTAGGCAGGCCGGGTTCAGCATTTTTAGAAACCATTAAGCAGCTACCTGCCCCAGACAGCCAAAAGGCCCATTCATATTTTTGAATGGGCCTTTTTTTTTGTTTAAGACGAAAAAAAAGAAGAAAAAGGGGACAGATCTATTTTTACGGCTTCCTATTCGGGGACAGAATGATTTTCGCAAAAAACACGAAAAAAATTCAGTCCCCTTGGCGCGGGGGATTTTAACCGATCCGGCCTCCCGGTCTAAAACCACCAGCCCCTCAAGAAGAGAAAATGGGCTGATTTTAAAAACCTTGATTTATCCGCCTTTGATTTTTATAGTATTTAAAGTAAGACTCCTTATAATCAATTAAAAATTTATATTGTGAGTCACACAATACCTGGATGTCCAAATACACATAGCAGGAAGAAAATAATTATGGCCAAAGATACTGAAAAAATTCCCAAGCAACTCCCGATTAATCAGGAAACTCTCGATATAATTGTCGCCAATGTAATTCCTACCTCCAAATATTTTGAGGTTCGCTTTGACCATCTCGAACAGAGAGTTGATCGGATGCAGGACGATATAAAAGATTTCCGGGCCGATGTTAATCTACGCTTTGAGGAA
>CAZSOB010000132.1:0-4504 GCA_964608155.1 uncultured Desulfobulbia bacterium | reverse complement strand
TCAATAAAGATCTCATTTTGAGCCAGGGATATGCCAATACCTGATTCACTGATGTCGAGGACGGTGGCTGTTGCTATGCCCTGATCCGGAACCTCAATCAGGGCCTTGACCTGGTCGGCGGCCGAGAATAATAATCTGTTATGCTTTCGTTGTTCTATTTTGCTCATAGTTGGTTAATTGGTAACAGTTTGGGGCGGGGATCTTAACCCTATTTGAGGCATGAGCCTCTGGCGTGCTTGAAATTGGTATCACCGGCTATGGTCTTGCGAATGGCATCCTGCATAAGGGTGCGCATGCCATTGCGCATGGCAGCCTCCTTGATTTCCGTTAGGGGCCGGTTTTGTGAAATGAGTTGTTTGATCTCGTCGTTTGAGGTCAGTAATTCATGGATAGCAAGGCGGCCCTTGTAGCCTGATTGTTTGCAGGCCGGGCAGCCCTGGGGCGAAAACATGGATATAGCCTTTAAATCATCGGGGTCTAAGGGGGCGGTGGGATGTGAACCATAGGCCTCCAAAATTGCCCGCTGGCGCTGCTCTGTCGGATTATAGGCCTGCTTGCATTTTGGGCAGAGCCGTTTTACTAAGCGCTGGGCCAGGACGCCGAGCAGGGCATCGGCGAAGGTAAAGGGGTCTATGCCAATGCCGATGAGCCTGGTAACGGTCTCCGGGGCGGAGTTAGTATGCATGGTAGTAAAGACGAGATGGCCTGTGAGAGAGGCCTCTATAACCGTGGTCGCTGTCTCTTTATCCCTGGTCTCGCCCACCATGATGACATCGGGATCGGCCCGCAGGAAGGCCTTTAATATGCGGGCGAAGGTCAGGTCTATTTTAGTTTGCACCTGTACCTGGCGCAGACCGTCCTGGACGATCTCCACCGGGTCTTCAGCGGTCCATATCTTTTTCTCCGGCCGGTTTATATAGCGCAGGGCGGCGTGGAGGGTAGTGGTTTTGCCGGAGCCGGTGGGCCCCACCACGGCGATGAGGCCGTATGGCATCTCAATGAGATTTTTAAAATTCTGCAGGTTGGGTTCTAAAATTCCGGCCTGATCCAGAGGCATGGCATTACTGCTGGCCAGGATTCGCAGGACTACGTCCTCATTGTCACCAGTGGTCGGCAGGGTGGCGACCCGCAGCTCAATCTTCCGGCCGTTGCGGGTTCTGAATTTTATTTTACCGTCCTGGGGCAGCCGGCGTTCAGATATATCAAGCTTGGCCATAATCTTGAGTCTGGAGACCAGCGAGCGTTTGTAGTTAAAGGGGATATTGCGGTAGTGGCGGCATTCACCGTCAATACGGTAGCGAATTTGAATGCCCTTGGTTCCCAACTGTGATTCGACATGGATATCAGAGGCCTCGGCGATAATTCCGTCTTCAATGACCTTATTAACCATCTGCACCACCACGCCATCGGCCTGGGTGGCCATTTCGTCCGGTTCTGGTTCTTCATCATCGTAATCGCTGTCAATCTGCTCAAAGACCCCGTCACCCTCTTCCGGGCTGGGATCAGTAAAGGAATATTTGCCAAAATAGTAGTCGATGAATTTGTTGATATCCTCCTTAAAGGCCACGCTATATTCAATATGGCCAATCTGCAGGGCATTGTTGATATTATCATTTTTGACCAGATCGTGGGGGTTGTCCACGACCACCTGGAGGTGTCCGTCCTCTTCGGAAACCGGGATGAAGCAATTGGCGCGGAAGAATTGTTCCTTGATATCCTTGACGCAGGCTGGGGCAACCCCGGCCGCCTGTTCGTCAAACTCCAGGAAGGGGCATTGGTAGAATTCACTCAAGGATTGACCAATATCCTGTTTGCCGAGATTAAAGTCATCTAAGAGAATATCTTCAATTAATTTGTTTTTTGAGCGGGCCAGCTCTTTGGCCCGCTCAAGATCGGCCATGCTTAGAAGCCTGCTTTTCAGCAGGCCGTAAAAACGGCCGGCCTTTTCGCTGCTTTCGGTCAGGGCCGCCAGGCGTTGCCCGGCATTGCGAAAGGTGGGAGAGAGGCCGATAATCTGTTGCAGGATATTGATGGCCTCTTGAATGGCACCGTTATTTTCATAGATCATGGCGAGGCGATCCATGATCTCAAGGCTCTGATCCCGGTCGGCGCTTTTATCCTGCAACGCCTCTTCAAAATTACTTTGGGCGCCAAATGGATCGTCTTGCCGCAAACAACATTCGCCCATGGCGGCTCGAATGGTGGCGGGTCGATAGCCGGTGGCGGTTAGGCCCTCTAATTCGGCCATGGCTTCGGCATGATAGCCGGCGGTGATTAAGCCCTCGCAGGTGAGCCATTGTTCTTCCGGCTCTGGGCCGCTGCTCTTGGCACACTGTGATTTATTCCTGTCCATGGCGGCGGTGAGTTCCTGGACGCTCTCTTTAACAGACTCACTGGGGTCTGCCGTCATGATTGTCCGGCATATATGCCTGGCTTCCTGTTCCAGCCCCTGACTCCAATAAAGCTGGGCCTCGGTGATTTTTTTTCTTATGTTCTCTGCAATCATAGTTACTATAGGTTAAAGATTATTCTTGCCGCCCACCGACAATACCGGCAGCCTCTCTTTTTGCCGGCACAAAAAGCCCTTGAACATGAAATGCTCATCGGCACCCGCCTCCTGCCAGCGCCAGTTATCGTCTATGGTTATTTGGGCGCCCGGTTCGTCAATAATGGCACTGCCGCCCTGCTTGTCTTTGTAGAGAATAATTAAGGTGCTGCCCCTTCGTTTTTCCTGGTTCGGGGAGCTTATCATCGGTGAAAGCCAGGGCAGTTGTAAGCGGCGGAGGTCGGCCTCCGGCATTTGAGCCAGTTCACCCTTAAAGAGGGTCTGTAATTTTGACCAGGGCCTAACCTTTAGTTTTTTCAAGGGCAGGGGGCGGTCTAATGGTAATTTGGCTGCGCGGCCTTGGGTTTCAATGGTTAGTTCATCGGGCGGGATGAGGACGGTAATTCCCTGCCAGCAGGCCTTAAAGAGAACGGGCCAGGGGGAAGCAGCCGCCGGGGCGGGCTGTTTCCCCCTGGCCATTGTTGTTTCAGCCTCCCGCAGATTGGCGGTCAGCTGTTTTTTCTGGGTTTCAAGATATAGGCGGATACGGCGCTGGGCGGCGTATAATTTATCATAGCCCTTGGTTTTGCCGAAAAGATTTTCCAGGGGGATTATCTGCTTTATACATTTACCAAGGGCCTCAATATGCCCCTTAACCGCAGCCGTCAGGGCCGGGGATGGGGGAATATTACTACGCTCCGGGTGGAAGCCGTGCCGCAGGCCCATGGCCAATAATTTTTGCTGACTATCAAGCTGGCGGCCTATTTCCAGTTCAACCCGATACAGCCTTGTCGCCTTTTTACGGCGGGCTAATTCCGCCACCGGCCTGAGTTTATTTAGACACTGTTTGAGCGTCTCAATATTCGACCTCAGGGCGGTGGTCATGGGCTCTGGGATCTGGCCCGGCGGGATGGGGCCGTAATTAGCGTTCAGGGCCGTACTTAGACGGTCTCTTTCTTCCTCTAAAGTTTCTCTGACCTGTCGATGAATGCTTAGATGTTCAGCATAGCGTGAGTTCTGCCCGAATAATTTTTCCAGCGGCAGGAGGCGGTTGACGCATTGGGCCAGGATACTCAGGTGGAGATTGACGATATTGCTGATCTCCTGGGGAATACCATCCGGCAGGTCGGCACTGATGATCTCTGGGCCAAAGGTGTCGTTGTCTAAGGCTGTCTGGTTATCTTGCCCTGAGTCATTGACGGTTTTAGAGGAGATTTCTTCATTAATGGCCTGTAACTCTTTTAGCAGCCCGGCGGCTCTTGTTTTAACCTCCGGGGCTTTATCGGGTCTGGTAAAATCTTTAAAGAGAATGATGGTCTTGCGCAGTAAACCTGATGCCCTGGGCGGTACTTGGGCCGGTTTTTCCGCTATAGCCGTCATGAGGCTGTGGGTAAGGTCGATAACGTGAAACAGCTCCTTATCGTCTGTATCTAATAATTGGCGTAAATCATCTAACAGCACCTGGAAATCACCGACCCCGGCTCTGGAAACCTCCCAGTCAAGGGAGAGAAAGGTCTGGTCAAGGCGGTTAAGCAAGAGGTTGAGCTGGCCGTTGCTGCCGGGCTTGGCTTCTGCCGTTTCTCCTACACTTTCGGGTGCTGGCGTGCTGTCCGCTGGGGGGGGATTCTCTGGCCCCTTGTCTCTATCCGCTGGATCAGGTGATGAATCATCAGCGGTAGAAATTTCTTTCACCTCGTTGGTTAAGGGGTCAATTTCGATGGTTCTTTTGGCAGTGAATAACTCGTCTATGGCAGTATCAATTTGATCGGCAAAATTAGCCTGGCCCTTTTCTGACATGATATTAACCTTTGTTTAACCACCTAATTGGTGGTGATCTTTAATCTAACAGGCGGTTTTTTTCTGCTACATGATGGACTGTGAGTTTACTTATGGCCCGCAGGCTTTCAAAGACCCCTTCGCCAAGGGTGGCGGTTGCCGTAAATTCAGGGGCCTGGAGTT
>CAZSOB010000131.1:0-4536 GCA_964608155.1 uncultured Desulfobulbia bacterium | reverse complement strand
TACGGAGGTTGGCGGCCTTTATGGCATTGCCCGGCTGGACAACAATGAGCCAGTAAAGGGCTATACCAGTAGCGGTGCCGCAAAAGGCGGCAATAATCAGAAAGGTTATAAAAATTTTTTTTAACATTGGATAAAGAATTATCCTCTGATTTTTATAGACATAAAAATATAATCATTTCAGGACTTGCCACCTTTTTAATTGCGTTTATGGTAATTGTCATGTAAAAATTTTATTAAGAGAAAAAATAGTCTCCTGTTTACAGGATCCTCCCGCGCTTGATTCCCCGGTTCGTAAATTTTTTTTGTTGGCCGACAAAAAGTCGACCAAAGACGGATGTTGTCCGGGGCTTATCGGTTCGTTAAAATTCCGGAAAAGTTATATGTCTATAAAAAAATACCCCTTGAGGGCATTATTCATAATTGCCCTTCTGCAATTATCTGCCTGCTCTGTCCGTCAGCCAGCGGTGGTCGGCTCCTGTCCGCCGTCAGCTAATTATGAGCAGGGAAATAAAACACCCTCTGTTAGTGCCATGCCGGCGGCAGAGGCCGATCATGGCGTGAGCCGGCAAACCGCCGAAATTCAGGAAGAATTATCCCCCCCGGAGCCGGAGCAGACTGAGGCCCAGGAGGTTAAGGCGATTGAGAAGCTGGCCGTTGATGACGATAAATCTGCGCCTAAGCCGGTGGCCGTCAAGGAACAGAACCTCTATGATTTTCCGGTTATCATCAATCCTCAGGTGCGGTATTATCTTGATTATTTCCAGAATCAGCACCGGGCGTCTTCCCGGCGCTGGCTTAAACGTTCCGGCCGCTATCTAACCATGATTAAGGCGAAGCTGGTTAAGGCGGGGATGCCCACCGACCTTGCCTATCTACCCATGATTGAGAGCGGCTATACCCTGACCGCCTATTCCCGGGCCAGGGCAGTGGGCCTGTGGCAGTTTATGCGCTCCACCGCCATAAATTATGGTCTGACTGTTAACAGCTATGTTGATGAACGCCGTGATCCCATAAAATCCACCGAGGCCGCTATTCGTTATTTACGGGCTCTTTACGGTCAGTTTAATTCCTGGCCCTTGGCGGTGGCGGCCTATAATGCCGGCGAGGGTAAGATTCAGAAGGCCATGCGGCGTTATCACAGCAACGATTTCTGGGAATTGGCTCGTCATCGTTATCTTAAGGCGGAGACCAAGCGCTATGTGCCCAAGCTTATTGCCGCAATTATTGTCTCCAAGAATCCGGCAAAATATGGCTTTAAGGGCATAGTTTATGATAAGCCCCTGCAATTTGAAGAGGCTTATGTGCCGCCTTATACATCATTAAGGGCTGTGGCTCTGGCCTGCGGGGTGAATTTTAAGGTTGTGCGGCAGTTGAATCGTTTTCTACGCCGGGGGGTCAGCCCTCCAGCTCCAGGCAGCTATGAGATCATGGTGCCGCCGGGTAAGGCGGAAAAATTGCGGCAGAACCTGCCCAGGGTCTATGCCTCTACCAAAACCCGTTATAAAACCCATATCGTGAGGCGGCATGACACTATCGGCCGTATTTGCCGTCTTTATAAAATTAGTAAAATGACTTTGCTGCGGGCCAATAATCTGCGCAAGGCCAAACTGCGGCCGGGCCGTTATCTGCGCATACCCGTGACCACGACCCGCTATACCCTGCTTTCCAAACGGGAATATAAGTGGCGGCTGGCCGGGCGTGGAAATGCTAAGCCGTTGAAACATCTGATAAAAGCTGGGGAGACCCTGGCCCAAATTGGCCGGCGCTATCACATAACTCCGCAGAGGATTGCGGCCTGGAATGGTCTGCATAGTGTCAATAAAATTCGGGCTGGCCGGCTGCTGCTTATTTACCCCGGCGGCGCAGCGGCAGAGCAGCGGAATATATATTATCAGGTACGCGGCGGCGACAGCCTGTGGACAATCGCCCGCAAGTTTAACACGCAAACCGATAGTATTAAGCGTTGGAATAACCTGAAGGATAATCTCATTCATCCGGGCTTAAAACTTGTTCTGAAAATAGCCGACGCGGGATAAAAATGAAGGCCGTTAAGCTTGCCGGTAAAAGTGCTTTGGTGCTTGGTGCTGCCCGGGGGGTAGGCCGTGATATTGCCCTGACCCTGGCCGGAGAGGGGGTCAATATTATCGCCCCTTATTATGACTGGCCCCAGGACTGCGGGGAACTTATCCGCCAGTTCGAGGCCCTTGAGGGGCATCATTTGACCATGCGGGCCGACCTGCGGCAGGTGGATGAGGTGCGGGAAGTGGCGGCTCGGATTAAATCCGAGTATGGATGTCTGAATATTTTAATTAATAATATCGAGCGGGGCGGCATGCCCATAGTCCATGGCCCCTATACCCCGGAGCAATGGGAACTGGAGATGGCTACCACTCTCCGGGCCAAGTGGTTGGTTTTTCAGGAGACCCTGCCCCTTCTAAAAAAGAGCGCTCAGGGGGCGGTGGTTAATATCTCTTCCATTGCCGGGCTGATTGGTCGGGCGGGGCCGGCTGGCCTGATCTTTAACGACGCCTATGCCGCCGCCAACCGGGGGGTTTCCTCTTTTACCGAGACTTGGGCTCGGCAGGCCGCTCCCAAGGTGCGGGTTAACGAACTTATGCTGGGCTTTATTGAGACCAGACACGCCGAGGGAACCAGGGGCTGGCAGATGTTGAACGATGAAGAGCGCCAGGCCATTATCGGGCGCAGTCTGTTGGTTAGGACTGGCGGCCGGGCGGAGGTCAGCCGGGCTGTTCTGTTTCTGGTTCGTGATGCCACCTTTATGACCGGGGCCACCATTACCATGGATGGCGGGTTCCGTCTCGGTCATGATGCGGTAGCAGAGATGCCGCCTGGCACCGATAATCTAACCATTCAGGTAAGGTAACTATTCAGCTGCACCCCATCTTTGCCCATTTAGAGCTTCTCGAGTAGCACAAGTACGCTTCAAATCTCTAAATGAACAAATATGGGGCACATCTGAGCAGTTACGCCATTGAATTTGTAGCCGTTTATTGCCTTGGTTGAATAGTTACCAGGTAAGTTAGATTCTGGCCCTTAATCCTGGGGCCGGCACCAGTCGGGGATACGGTGGAGGACATAATCCACTGCCGCCAATTTTATCTCTTCCCTTTCCTGCTCGTAGGGCTGCTTCTTGGGGGCGCCGCCGACCTCTGCCACGACTTCCTCGGCATCAAACCAGCACATCTCCCGGTTTTTATGATCATAAACCGTTAAAATCCGGCGGTTGGCCTCTTTAACATGTTCCTCCTCTACAACATTGGCAACCAGTTCTTTGGCCTCCTCGTAGGGAATGAAATTTATTTCTTCGCTCATTGTTTTCTCCTGAATCGTAACTCGTCAATCTATGTAAAATTTTTAGGTAGGAATATACGCTGGTACATATTCTGGGCGTAACGGTCTGTCATGCTGGCGATATAATCACAGACCCGGCGCAGGTGGGAGACGCTGGTGGCGAATCCGCCTATCTCATGCTCGAAAAGTTCTTTGTTATTAACAAAATAGGTGAATAATTCCCGTAAAATTTTTGAGGCCTTGACGAATTCGGCATGCACCTGTGGAGAACGATAGACGTTATGGAAGAGAAATTGCCGCAGTAACTGCATACTCTCTCCTATCTTTGGGTCAACCCCGAACAGCAGTTTACCATCCTGCAGTCTGGTGCCCGAAATTACCCCCTGGATCATACCTATATTGCGGCGGGAATGTGTGGCTCCCAAAACATCACGGCAGAGGGTGGGAATGTCGTCGCGATGGATAATGCCGCTGCGGATGGCATCATCTAAGTCATGGCTTAAATAGGCGATAATATCGGCATATCGTACCACGCAGCCTTCGGCGGTTTCTGGCATATCGTGGCTATTGGTTGGTAATACCTCGCCGTAGCCCTTGGAATGTTTGGCAATACCGTCTCTGACTTCGTAGCTTAAATTTAGCCCCATGCCGTGGTTTTCCAGGACATCAACCACCCGCAGGCTCTGTTTGTAATGGGAGAATCCGTCGGGCATAAGCTCATTTAAGACCGACTCCCCGGCATGCCCGAATGGGGTATGCCCCAGATCGTGTCCCAGGGCGATGGCCTCCACCAGGTCTTCATTGACATCAAGACTGCGGGCCAGAGTCCGGCCGATCTCCGAAACCTCCAGGGTATGGGTCAGGCGGGTGCGGTAATGATCGCCAGTGGGAGCCAGAAAGACCTGGGTTTTATATTTTAAGCGTCGAAATGCCTTTGAGTAGACAATCCGATCACGATCCTTCTGGAAAACCGTGCGCAGGGGGCAGAAGTCCTCTTGCCGCAGACGGCCGCGTGATTGTTCACTAAGGCAGGCCTGCGGTGATAATGAGTTTCGTTCCTTTTTTTCTGCTTTTTCACGAATAAGCATCTTCTGCGAACCTGAAAAAATAATTTTTTGCTAAAATACGTTGTCTAAGAGGCAATGGCAAGCTATATCTCTGTAAAATAATTTGGTAACTATTCAGCAGCACCTCATCTTTGCCCATTTTTGCCTTCTCGCATAC
>CAZSOB010000130.1:0-4560 GCA_964608155.1 uncultured Desulfobulbia bacterium | reverse complement strand
GGGATTAGATGAAATAATCGATGAGCGCTATTGGCATTTAGCCGATTATATAGATGAACTAAGCGCCATCCGCCGTAATTATCAGCAGTTTAAGCTGGCCCATAATCTGATGGATTATGATGACCTACTGGTTAATCTGCGCCGTCTGCTGGCCGAATTCTCCGAGGCCGGGGCCGAGATTGCGGCTCGTTTTTCCTATATCATGGTTGATGAGTATCAAGACACCAATCACATCCAGGCTGAGATTATACGCCTGTTAACTAAGCCGCATGGCAATATAATGGCGGTGGGCGATGATTCCCAGTCTATCTATTCCTTCCGGGGAGCTGATTTTAGAAATATCATGGAGTTCCCG
The DNA here is from genome assembly GCA_964608155.1 of uncultured Desulfobulbia bacterium. GTDB lineage: Bacteria > Desulfobacterota > Desulfobulbia > Desulfobulbales > VMSU01 > JAADIV01. The sequence goes on along the minus strand of CAZSOB010000130.1, from coordinate 4,205 downwards.
GAGGTCTTCCCGCATACTAAAATAATTCGCCTGGAGGAAAATTACCGCAGTACCGAGCCCATTCTTAACCTGACCAATAATATTATCGAACACGCCCGGGAAAAATACACCAAGAACCTTTTTACCTCCATTAACGGCGGCGAAAAACCTATTATTTATGAGGCCAGAAACGATGGCGATCAGGCCGCCTATGTCGGCCAGCGTATAGCGAAACTCATGGCGGAGGGGATAGCGGCAGAGGAAATTGCCGTTCTCTTCCGTTCTGGCTTCCACTCCTACAAGCTGGAACTCGAGCTTGGTAAACGGGGCCTGGCCTTTGAGAAACGCGGCGGCTTAAAACTTACTGAAACCGCCCATATTAAAGACGTTATATCCTATCTGCGAGTGGTCTATAATCCCAATGACCGCCTGGCCTGGCACCGGATTTTACTTCTTTTAAACAAGGTTGGCGCCAAAACCGCCCAGCGTATTGTTGACAGTATTAACGGTGAGGATCCTTTTGGAGCTCTGGCCGCCTATAAGCCCGCTAAATCGTGGCAGGCCGATTTTACGGCCCTCAAAGATATGTTGATGCAGCTCCTGGAGATTGATACCCCGGCAGATCAGTTTGATCTGATTATGGCCTATTACCAGGATATATTCGAGCGCGTCTTTCATGATGACTATCCAAAACGGCAGCCTGATTTAGAACAATTACGGGAAATTATCGCCGAATACAGCAATCTGGAATCATTTCTTGAAGATTCTTCCCTTGATCCGCCGGCAGCGGATCATACCCACTACGGCAAGGAGGCAGGCAAACTTATCCTCTCCACCGTGCATTCCGCCAAGGGCCTGGAGTGGCAGGCGGTCTTTGTCATTAATCTGGCCGAGGGCAAATTCCCTTCGGCAATGGCCAAGAGCGCGGAAGAAATAGAGGAGGAACGCCGGCTGCTCTATGTGGCCGCGACCAGGGCTAAACAGAAACTCTATCTCGTCTATCCACGAATGGCTGCTTCTCCTGGTCGTTACCAGGAACCAGTAATGATCTCCCGGTTTCTGGACGAGTTAAATCCCAACCTGACGATGGGGGCCAAAAAGGATTTTCGACCGACTCCGATTATTGATGCCGCTTCACTGCCTTCCGGCCGCCCTCAAAGAATCAAGGCCGGTAACGATAGTGATTTATTACATAAACATGTCAGACATCAGTTTTTTGGTCAGGGTGAGATTGTAAAACTTATCAAATCCCGAACGGTGCAGATATTCTTTGCCCGTCACGGCCAGAAAATTATCAATCTTGATTATGCCAAATTAGAGATTCTCGATTAATGAACAAAGTACTTTCGTACGCCGAGACCTGGCGCTTTTTAGATAATCTCCAATTTTTCAAGATAAAACTGGGGTTGGACTCCATGACCAATTTTCTTGGCCGTCTGGGGCATCCCGAAGATAATTTGCGTTTTGTCCATATCGGGGGTACCAATGGCAAGGGCTCAACGGCCATGTCCCTGCACACCATCTTGAGCCGGGCCGGGTTCAAGGTTGGTCTCTACACCTCACCGCATCTCTCCTCGGTGCGGGAGCGCTTCCAGATCAATGAGTCTCTGATTAGTGAAGAGGATTTTGCCCGGCATGCCGCCCGCATCATGGCGGTTATGAATGGAGAGCAGATAACCTATTTTGAGTTCACCACCACCCTGGCCCTGCTCTGGTTCGCCGAGCAGGAGGTGGATCTAAGCATCCTCGAGGTGGGGATGGGGGGCCGCTTAGATGCCACTAATGTCATCACCCCGCTTGCCGCCATAATCACCAACGTCTCCATGGATCATGAGAACTATCTTGGTCGGACTCTGCCTGAAGTGGCGGCTGAGAAGGCCGGGATTATCAAACCCGGGGTGCCGGTGGTCTCCGGTGTTCTAAGCGCGGGAGCCCGTGAGGTCATAGAGCAACGGGCCGCGGAACTTTCCGCTCCTCTCCGGCGCTTAAACCGGGATTTTGTCATGAACCGGAACAAAGCCGGTGCGGGCTGGCACTATAAATCTGAATCACGGGATATTGAGCGGATTGAGCTTGCCCTGCGCGGCAGCTATCAGGGCGATAACGCCGCCCTGACCATAGCCGCCCTCGACTGTCTTGCCGCCTGCGGTATTACGGTGGATGATGAGGATATAGGGGCCGGGCTCAAGACGGTGCGCTGGCCGGGACGAATGGAGTTTTTTGTCGCAGCCGGCCAGGACTACCTCTTGGATGGAGCCCATAATCCCGCCGGGGTAGATGCCTTAATTGAGGCCCTGACAGAATTTTCCAACCGCCGCCTGATTATGATATGGGCCTCCATGGCCGATAAGGATTATTCTCTCTGTCTAAGGCGTATTGCCCCCTTCTGCCAGGCCTTGATCTTCACGAGACCAGAAGAAAATCGTTCCGCCACCCCAGCCCAATTGCAGGATGCCCTTGGCGCTGACAACCCGCCTTGTTACACCTCCGATTCAGTTGAAGAGGCCCTGAAAATTGCTCAATCCCTCACCCACGCCGGAGACCTTATTTCAGTGGCAGGCTCTCTATACCTCGTGGGCAGGGCCCGAGAAATACTCATAGGCGGCACCTGAAGGTGGAAGATTTTTATTCATCCTTAGACGGTGTTGACGAAGCCCTGATTCGGCAGGAAAAGGACAAGGCCCGCAAACTACGCAAAACTACCTGGTGGCAGCGTAAGACCGGGCAGGGGAGATGCCATTATTGCGGCCATGAGTTTAAGCCAGCCGAGTTGACTATGGATCATATTGTCCCCCTGACCAGGGGCGGCCGCAGCGTAAAGGGCAACTTAACTCCGGCCTGCAAGGATTGTAACAGTAAAAAAAAGGCCATGCTGCCCATGGAATGGGATGAGTATGTCAATCATCTGACTCGCAAATAATTTTATTCTTAAATCAGTTAGATAGGCACAAAAGTTAATATTATATGTTAGCAAAAACTTACAGCGGAGCTGTGCAGGGGGTTGACGGCCTGCTGGTGGAGGTGGAGGTCGATATCGCCTTTGGGCTGCCGGGGTTTGCCACCGTTGGTCTGCCCGAGGCCGCGGTACGGGAAAGTAAGGATCGGGTGCATGCCGCCATTAAAAACAGCGGCTATGAGTTTCCCACTAAAAAAATCACCGTTAATCTCGCTCCGGCCGATCTCCGGAAGGCCGGTACCGGTTATGACCTGCCCATGGCGGTTGGTATTCTCGCGGCCTCTCAGGCCTTTAAAAGTGAACTCTTGAGCCGCTATCTGCTCATTGGTGAACTATCACTTGACGGCAGTCTGCGGCCGGTAAACGGTATTCTGCCCATTACCATGGCGGCGGCTGCCCATGGACTTGCAGGCGTTATTCTCCCGGCGGCCAATGCCGCTGAGGCCGCCGTCGTGGGAGGTATCCCGATAATTCCCGCTGTTAGTCTTCCGGACGCGGTGGAATTTTTAAGCGGACTAAAAGAGATTAAGCCTCTTGTGGCGGCACATTCAGTATTAAACGGTCCAGCCAATTTCGACCTTGATCTTGACGAGGTCAAAGGCCAGGAACAGGCCAAACGGGCCCTGGAAATTGCCGCGGCCGGCGGTCATAATCTACTTTTTGAAGGCCCTCCGGGTTCCGGTAAAACCATGCTGGCCCGCCGCCTGCCCACCATTATGCCGCCGCTCAGCCGGGAAGAGGCTCTGGAGACCTCAAAGATTTACAGTGTTGCCGGTTTAAATACCAACAGTGGCCTGATTATCTGCCGTCCGTTTAGGGCTCCACACCATAATATTTCCGAGGCCGGTCTCATCGGCGGCAGCTCCATGCCCCGGCCAGGGGAGGTCTCTCTTGCCAACAATGGCGTTCTCTTTCTTGATGAACTGGCCGAATTTAAGAAAACGGTTCTGGAGGGCCTGCGGCAGCCACTGGAGGATGGAGCGGTAACTATCTCACGGGCCGCCGCCGCCCTGACCTTTCCCGCCAATTTTATTCTCGTAGCGGCAACCAATCCCTGCCCCTGCGGTTATCTCGGGGACGATAACCACGAATGCCGCTGTCTGCCGGCCCAGATCCAGCGTTATAAAAATAAAATTTCCGGCCCCCTGCTGGATCGGATTGATATGTATGTCGAAGTCTCGGCCGTACCTTTCAAAGAACTCTCCTCCCACCGTCAAGGCGAAAAATCAGCAATTATCAGGGAGCGGGTGGTAAAGGCCAGGGAAATTCA
>CAZSOB010000129.1:0-4616 GCA_964608155.1 uncultured Desulfobulbia bacterium | reverse complement strand
CGGCTTAAGAACTGGGTGCGTTTTCAACGGGTTCTTTTACTGGCCATACCTACTGGTATTATCGCCGGTCTGGGCTCAGTAATTTTTTTCACCTTACTGGATCTATCCCACAGTTTTTTTCTTGAACACCTCATTGGTTATTTTCCTCCCGGGCCAGGCGGCGAGCATTCTCTTCTTCATATGCCGTTTCGGGAGTTGACCCGCTGGATGTTTCTCGTGGTACCAACCATAGGCGGGCTGGCGGCGGGCTGGCTCATTTATACCTTTGCGCCCGAGGCCGAGGGGCACGGCACGGATGCCGCCATTGATAGTTATCATTTTAAGCACGCCATTATCCGGGGCCGGGTTCCATTCATCAAGACCGTGGCCTCGGCCCTCACCATTGGTTCCGGCGGTTCCGGCGGCCGTGAAGGGCCAATTGCCCAGATTGGGGCCGGTTTCGGTTCTATTATTGCCCAAAAAATGAAGCTCACTGAGGCCGAGCGGCGGATTCTGATGATGGCGGGCATGAGCGCCGGTATTGGCTCAATTTTTCATGCCCCTCTGGCAGGGGCAATTTTTGCGGCGGAAATTCTCTACCGGGATATTGATATGGAGTATGAACTCCTCGTCCCCTCCGCCATCACTTCGGTGGTGGCTTACTGTGTTTTTGCGCTTTTTTTTGGCTTCAGCCCCCTGTTTTTAACCCCGAGCATGGATTTTACCTCTGGGGGGGAAATATTACCCTATACCATCCTGGCCATCATTGTTGCCATAGCCGCCGGGCTTTACTCCCGGCTGTTTTACAAGGTCAGGGATCTGTTTACCGCCCTGCCGATTCCGCCTCACTTTAAACCGGCCATAGGCGGTTTGCTCACCGGCATTGTCGGTTTTTTTCTGCCGGCCTCCATTTATACGGGTTACGGGCTGTTGCAGCAGGCCTTTGATGGTCATCTCGCCATTGGATTTTTACTGGCGGTGGCCATCTGCAAGATGTTTACCACTTCCTTCAGTATCGCCTCGGGAGGCAGCGGCGGGGTGTTCGGGCCGTCGGTGGTTATTGGCGGGGCGCTTGGCGGGGCAGTCGGTCTCATTTTGCAGGGAATTATGCCCTCCCTGGTGCATACCCCTCAGGCCTATATCATTGTCGGTATGGCTGGCTTTTTTGCCTCAGCCGCCTGCAGCCCTTTTTCGACCATAATTATGGTTAGTGAGATGACCGGCGGTTACGGATTGTTGCTGCCCTCCGTCTGGGTGACGACTCTGGCCTTTCTTTTCCGGGCCCGCGTCGGAATTTATGAGAAACAGCGTGCCACTCGTCATGATACCCCTATCCACCATGCCGATTTTTTATCGGGGCTGCTGGGCAGACTGACGGTCGGTGATCTGCTTAACCGATTTAACTTAAAGCAATCGCGGACAATTGATCCGGATATCCCGCTGCGGGAGTTTGTGCGGACGGCGGCTGAATCTCCCCCCAGATTTTTTCCGGTGGTGGACAGAGACGGGAAATGTCTCGGAGTGCTTAACACCGCTAAGGCACGGGATATCACCCTTTATCAGAAAGATGGCAAGGATGTTCTGGTGCGGAACCTAACAAAAGAATGTCGTATGATATATTTAGATAATGCGCTGGCGACAGCCCTTGCCATTATGGTTAAAAATGACCAGGAGGCCCTGGTGGTTCTCTCTGACCGTGGTGCGGAGGCAAGTATTGTCGGTGTGTTATGTCGGGAAGATATTCTGAACGCCTATGGTTGACATCAATAAGTACCTGTTGTGCAATATGGACATAATGTACAATGGGGCGTGGTGTCCGGTTAGAGTTTTGCATTAAGCCTGGTTGGTGGTTTTAGACCGGGAGACAGATTAAATTTTTCCTCTAAACCAAGGGGACTGAATTTTTTTCGCGTTTTTTTGCGAAAATTATTCTGTCCCCGAATCGAAGGCTGGAAAAATAAAATCTGTCCCCTGAGTACCGTAAGCATATTGAGCACAATGCACGTTTTTAACTGGACATTACTGGATAAATATAGCTGCCTCCAGGTAATAAAATACGCAACGTATTGAACTTGTTACTTTTAAAATAGAGGCCGGGGCCGCCCGGTTGTTGGGCTGAATAGTTACAAACTCTCTTAGATATTCCTTCCCGTTTTCCCTTCATCAAAATATCTTCTTTCGAAAAACCAAGCATTATAACTATAAATTCAGCCACCGGCAATAATCTTCCCGCAGAGCGGGCCAGCCAAATTTATCCGTCAATTTACGGCCATTAATCCTATGCGCTTCTCCGATTAGGCATTCCCGCAGTTTGCTCAGCAGTTTATCTTCTTCGTACAAAAAATCCGGCGGGAATAGCTCTGGATAAGACAAACGGTTTGGTAAAATAGGCCGGCAGCCAGCCCGTACCGCTTCCAGTACCGCAATCCCGTAAAATTCATGTCTGGCCGTGGAAATAACCAAATCAGCCCTGGCCAATAAGGCAATATACTCCTGGCGAGATTTTACGTAACCAAACTGCTCTATACGATCAGCCAGCCTAATTCGGGCCTCGGTAAAAATTTTCGGTTGTCTTAAAAATGACTCACCCGCGACAATGAGTCTGAATGGCAGGCCTTCCCGCTGTAAAGCATAGAGAGCCGTAAAAAACAGCTCTGGATTTTTATCATGCTCCCAGCGATGATTCCAGATAATAACCGGTTCGGAGTTATTGTTAAAATCATGTGCTGCCTGGTCAATTTCCTGAAAGTTCAGCGGCGGATATAAAATTGTGGTCTTGGCTCGCAGCTTGTCTTCCCAACCCGGCAGGGCCATATCAGGCATTTTGCCTATAAGCCCGTGGCAGCCGTCTATGAATGAGGAAAAATTATAATGGGAATTGAAGGCCAGGCGGTCAGAGGTTAGGGCCGTGGTAAAATTAGTCAGGGCAAAATGGAAATCACGTTTATCGTTGACCTGGACGGGATAGGCAAATTGATTTTCATGGAAATAGGTGTAAATGGGGAGATCACGGAAAATCGGCGGCAGCAGGCCCCGGAAAACGGCCGCGTCAAGAAAAGGTGAGCAGAGAATGCAGTCGGCAGCGGACAACTCAAGTTCACCACTATGGACTTGAGCCGCGAAGCAGGGCGCCGCCAGACGCATACGCCACTTCCACTTGCGGGCCGGTAAGGTATACAAGGTAAATCTGCCTGGCAGATTTTTTATCAGGCCGTCTATAAATGCCTTATGTGAACCACCATAATATGGCTCGATAACTACTATTTTTTTCATAATGGTTTAAGTTAGCAGTTAACGATAAAATAGTCATTTGCTTTTTGCCGGAGTGGTTGGTAGATATCACTGATATGAAAAGGCGGCAGCCCGGTGCAGGAGGTCTTGTCGGCCTGGGCATAATTTACACGGCATGATCTGCCGCGCAGAGGTTAACTAAAGTGAGAAATCCATATGCAAGCCATCCTTGAAAAAATGCTGACCGGTTTCGGCTTATCCGTCCCGGTAACCCAAGTGGCTGTTCTGTCGCTATCCATTTTGGCCATTGCCGCGCTTGCCTATCTGGTATCGAGGCTGACCATTCATCTGATGATCCCAATTTTTGTCAGGGCCGCGGCTCTCAGCAAATCTGACTGGGATGATATCCTGGTCAGCAACCATTTCTTTGATCATCTTTCGATCCTTATCCCGGTGGTAGTGGTTTATGTCGCCGTTGATGCTCTGCTGGCCGGTCATCCTTTTTTTGCCGAGGTGGTCAGGCGTCTGTGCATGACCATTCTGGTTCTCTTTGCCGCCCGGATGATCAATTCAATCCTGCATACCTTCGATGAAATATATAAACGCAGCGCGGCGGCGAAGAGGAAACCCATAGGCGGTTATCTATCAGTGGTCAGGATCGTCATGTTCATTCTTGCCGGGATTTTTATAATATCAATCCTGACCAACCAGTCACCTTGGGGGATTTTTAGTGTCCTCGGCGGCTTGACGGCCATCCTGCTGCTAATCTTCAAAGATACCATTCTCGGCTTTGTGGCCAGTCTGCAATTGGTCAGCAACGATATGGTACGGCTGGGAGACTGGATTGAGATGCCCCGTTTTGAGGCTGACGGCGATGTTGTTGATGTCTCTATTCATACGGTCAAGGTGCAGAATTGGGACAAGACTATTACCACTATTCCCACCTATGCCTTGGTCTCAAATTCCTTTAAAAACTGGCGGGGCATGGCGGATTCAGGCGGCCGCCGAATCAAACGATCTATCTATCTTGACATGAATTCGGTTAAATTCTGTAGCGCTGAGATGCTGGATAAATTTAATCAATTTACCTTGCTTAAAGAATACCTCCAGAAAAAACAGGAGGAGATCAGCCGTTATAACCGAGAGCATAATCTCGATAACCGCCTGGTACCGAACGGCCGGCGGCAGACCAATATTGGCATCTTTCGGGCTTATATCAAGAGCTTCCTAACCAATCATCCCAAGATCAACAAAAATATGACCTTCCTCGTCAGGCACCTGCCGCCGACATCCAAGGGGCTTCCCATGGAAATCTATGTCTTCAGCAGTGATAAGGTCTGGGCCAATTATGAGGGGATTCAGGCCGATATTTTTGAGCACATTCTGGCGGTATTGCCGGAATTCGG
>CAZSOB010000128.1:0-4654 GCA_964608155.1 uncultured Desulfobulbia bacterium | reverse complement strand
TGTACCTTGCCGATTAATTTTTTTATCTCCCGTTTGTTGAGCAGCAACTTTCGGGGCCGGATGGGCTCCGGCGGGGCGGAGGTGAAGTCATAGGGCGAGATATGGACGTTATGCAGAAATACCTCGCCGTCCTTGATGCGGGCGTAACCGTCTTTCAGGTTGGCCCGCCCGGCCCGGAGTGATTTAACTTCCGGCCCGAGAAGAACGAGGCCGGTTTCAATGGTGTCCTCAATAAAATAATCATGGTAGGCCTTTTTATTGGTGCAGACTACCTTGCCTGGAACTGTCTGTTTCTTTTTTTTCTTTGCCATATTCTTATAGGTTATTTCGCGGCCCCGGTTATTCTGACCGCCTCGGTATAGGTGCTGACGCCGCTTTCCACCTTACGCCAGGCATCGGTAAAGAGAGATGTCATTCCTCCCTTAACGGCCTCGGTTCGAATGAGCTCTTCGCTGGCCGAGGCGCTGATGAGTTGTTGAATTTTTTCCGTAACCTGGCAGATCTCAAAAATTCCGCAGCGTCCGAGATAGCCGGTATCCCGGCATTTGGGGCAGCCCTTTCCCTTTTTCAAGGTGATGAATTGATCCGCTGCCACCGGGAAGCCCAGGGCCGCCAAATCCCGGCCGCTGACCTCAACATCGACGGCGCAGTGGGGGCAGATCTTTCTGATCAGCCGTTGGGCCATAACCCCGAGAATGGTGGAGGCCGCCATAAAGGGCTGCACGCCGAGGTCTGTTAAACGGGGGATGGCGGCCACGGCATCATTGGTGTGCAGGGTGGAGAATACCAGGTGGCCGGTCAGGGCGGCCTGCATGGCGTATCTCGCGGTCTCAAGATCCCGGATTTCGCCGACCATGATAATATCAGGATCCTGCCGTAAAATATTTTTGAGGAGCGAGGCAAAGCTGATATCAGCTGAACTCTGCACGGCTATCTGATTAAATTCTTCATGCACCATCTCAATGGGGTCTTCAATGGTGATGATATTTTTCTCCGGGCTGGCGATATTCTTCAGGGTCGAATAAAGGGTGGTCGATTTGCCGCTGCCCGTGGGGCCGGTAATCAGAAAAATACCATGCGGGGCCTGGATCAACTCTTTATAGACCTCAAGGTCACGGGGTGAGAAACCGATATGGCTCAGATCCTGAAAGAGTACCGCCGGGTCTAAAATCCGCAGTACCGCCTTTTCGCCAAAGGCCACCGGCACGGTGGAGACCCGGATTTCCGCCTCTTCCCCATGGTGATTTATCTTGATCCGGCCGTCCTGAGGCCGGCGCTTTTCGGCGATATTTAAGCGGGACAGTGATTTTATCCGGGAGATAATGGCTGAATGCACCACCTTGGGCAGTTTATAGATGGTGTGGAGAATACCGTCAATCCGCAGGCGTATCTGGCAGCTGTCCCGTTTGGGCTCGATGTGGATATCGCTGGCATGCTGTTCAAAGGCATAGTTGAACATGTGATCCACCGCCGAGGTAATGTGCTGGTCGGAGGAGGCTATCTCGGCGGTGGATGAGATGTTGACATATTGTTCCAGATTACCGAGATCAACGCCGGGGCCTTTCAGATCATGTTCGGCGGCGGATATGGAGGACTGAAAACCGTAAAACTCGGCCAGAATCTTCAGAATATCGGCCTTGGCGCTGATATATGGTTTTATCTTGACCTGATTGGCCCTCTCAATATCACTGAGAATAGCGATATTCGCCGGGTCGTAGAGGGCGACGGCAAGAATGCCGTTTTTGATCTCAAAGGGTAGAAGAAGGTGCTTTAAGGCGAAGGACTTGGGGATGGTCTTGGTGACGGTTTTTAAATCCAGTTCCAGAGGGTCAAGTTTTTTAAAGGGCAGCCCCTGATCATCCGCGACCTGCCTGATTATAAGTTCGGCGGTTAATTCCCGTCCCGTCCGGCCGGGCAGCTCAAAATGAAGAGAATGGATAATGTCGATTATATCCGGGGCGTTATCGGGCATGCCGCCTGGCAGGTTCCGGGTCATGCTCTGCTGCCGCAGCCGCAGGGCATGACGCTGTTGGTTTTTCTTGATGCTGATCTGATTACGCTGGCCCTTGTTTAAGAGGCGGCGTTTGATCAACAGCTCAATGATGTAGGATTCGTTATAGATTGATTCAGTCATAATCTGATAAAGAGGTGACTATGCGGCCAGGGCTGGCAAACTGCCCTGAACTGTGAATTTAAATTACATTATTCTTAACACACCGGAAAATAAGTTTACAATATAATTTGTTCCGGCATTTCAAAAATACTGATTATGGATTATATATTATCAAGATATAACCCATGGGCAAAACAGAGTTGCTTTTGGGGCTTTCTTAGATAGTCCGATCCGTCTTTTTTCGCGGTTGAAGACGTTAATCAGACGAAAAATACAAAATTTAGTTATGAGTCAGCTTAAAACTTTATTCATCAAGGATATTGAACCTGGAGCAGCGGTTGACGACATCTTTATGGTCAAGGAGATGAGCCGCTATGAGACTAAGGCCGGTAAACCGTATCTGCGCCTTCTGCTTATGGACAGCAGCGGTGAGGTCGTGGCCATGGTCTGGGAGGGTGCCGACCGTTTGCAGGATATTTGCCAGGCGGGGCGGATTTGCCGTTTCAGTGCCCTTGCTCAGTCCTATAAGGGGGCGCTGCAGTTGAAGGTCAGTGAGGCGTTGGAGGTGGACGAGGCGGATGCTGATATGGGCCTTTTTCTGCCCGCCAGTCGTTATAATATTGAGGCCATGGCCGCCGAGCTTGTGGAGCTGATTAACTCAGTCGAGGGGGCGCATTTCCACGCTCTGCTTACGGCCTTTGTCAACGACGAGAAGTTCTGGTCGGATTTTAAAAAGGCACCGGCGGCTAAGGGGATGCATCACGCCTATATCGGTGGTCTCCTTGAGCATACCTTATGTGTCTGCCGGGCGGCTGACAGGATGGCCGGACTCTACCCGCTCCTGAACCGGGATTTGCTCCTGACCGGCGCTGTTCTTCACGATGCCGGGAAGATCAGGGAGTTCTCCTTTGCCGTGCCGCCCTTTAACTATAGCGATGAAGGTCGGCTGCTCGGCCATATGACTATCTGCGTTAATATGCTGGCTGAGAAACTGGCTGCTCTGCCTGATTTCCCGGCCCGGGATGCCCTGTTGCTCAAACATCTGATTTTAACCCATCATGGCCGTTATGATTATGGCTCTCCCGTTCTGCCCATGATTAGAGAGGCCTTTGTCCTGAATTTTGTGGATGATCTGGATGCCAAAATGAACTATCTGGATCGTCTAAGTCTTGGCGCGGAGGAGGGCTATCAGTGGACGGATTATCAGCGCAATATGGAACGGTTCCTGTATGTTGACGGCCGGGGCGGGGAAGAGGAGGAGATGGATGCTGTACCGCCTGTCACGAGTCAGTCTGAACCACAAAGAAGGGCGGTGGGGCCGCGGAAGTCCCGGGATAAGGTTAAGACGGCGGTTGATGACCGGCAGCCGACGCTATGGGGGTAGGAATGTTAAGGCCGTCCTTCGCGAACATCATCGGTCAGGAACTGGCCCGCAAGATACTGTTGAAGGCCGTAAGCGGTGATAAAATAAGCCAGGCCTATATATTTAAAGGCCCGGCCGGAGTGGGTAAAAGAACCATGGCTCTGGCCTTTGCCGCTCTCATTAACTGCCGGGCCCAAGGCCCTGACGCCTGCGGCCGCTGTCCGTCATGCAAAAAAATTGCCTCTGACAATCATCCGGATTTTATGGAGATTGTCCCGGAAGGGGCAGCCGGGATCAAGATTGATCAGATTCGGGATTTGAAGAGTAAACTGGCCTTTCCGTCCTTTGAGGCCGCTCACCGGGTGATCCTGCTGGCGGATATTCAGAACACTATCCGGCGGCCGGAGGTGGCAAACAGCCTTTTAAAGATCCTGGAGGAGCCGCCGGTTGATACCATCTTTATTCTCACCGTTGATGAGGCGGCCGAGGTGCTGCCGACCATTGCCTCGCGCTGTCAGGTTGTGCCATTTTACGCCCTGCCCTTTGAACTTGTGCGCCAGCGTCTGGAGGCGGAGGGGGTGGAGCCGGAAACCGCCGCCGCTCTATCTAAAATCAGCGGTGGCAGTCTGGGCCGGGCTCTGGCCTCGGAGAGTCGCGAGCTGCTGGCCTTGCGGCGGCAGTTGGTGGAATTGTCCGTCTATGATTTAAGCGGGCCGCTGCCGATACCGGAGCTGTTCCGCCTGGCGGAGACATGCGCCGGGTTGAAGGATAAACTGGATTATTTTCTGGAACTTCTGGGACTCTGGCTCCGGGATCTGATGCTTCTTTCCATTCCTGGTCAGGAGCACCGCATAGTGAATATTGATTTGGTTCATTTATATCAAGCCCGCAGGGAAGGGTGGCAATTAGCTGAACTTTCTGATAAACTGCAGGCCTTGTTTCTGGCTCGGAAACAACTGCGTTTTAATTGTGACCGGCGGCTGGTTTGCGAGGTATTGTTTCTTCGCCTGCTTTGAAAGCCTTTTCCTTTTTTTGATGGCGTCGTAAAAAGTTCGATCTCCGGTGTTGTGGTGGTTCGGCATACCATAATGTATGGCCGAAGCCCTGCCGAACCACCACGCCTCGCAGTCTACGCTTAGCTGACTTAGCCATCGTAAGTGTGTGATGGGCTTTTTACG
>CAZSOB010000127.1:0-4677 GCA_964608155.1 uncultured Desulfobulbia bacterium | reverse complement strand
CCTGCACATCGTCCGGCAGCAGGGTTCCCTGCCATGACTTCACCTTGGCGATGGTATCTCTGGCAATCACAGTGGCGTTGGCGCCTCTCTTCTTGCTGAGGGCGATGGTCACTGCCGGGTGCATACCAGGAGTAGGCGGTACACCTTTCTCCGCCGCTGCCGGGCCGGAACCCATAAAGACATAACTAACCGGTTCAGCGGGGCCGTCTGTCAACGTCGCCACATCATCAAGATACACCGGCTTACCGGCGGCGACAGCCACCACCACCTTTTTAACATCCTGCAAATCTTTGAAAAAACTGCCGGTCTCAAGCAGAAATTCCTTATTACCGGACAGAAAGGTACCAGAGGGCAGTTTTACATCCGACTGCTGGATACTCCCCATAATCTGGAGCGCCGAGAGGTGATAGGCCCGCAATTTCAGGGGATTAAGCGTAATCCTGACCTGGCGGCGCAAGCCCCCGGTTACCGCGACCTGGGCCACATTATGGCCTCTTTTCAGCCGATTGGCCAGTTCATCGGCCATGCGGCGCAGTTCATAGCTGCTGTATTTATTCTGAGGATTCCACAGGGTAAGGGCCAGAATGGGTACGCTGTAAATGGAGCGGGGTTTAATCAGAGGCCGGGAGACACCGGGCGGGATTTCGTCATAATGGCTCATGAGCTTGCTGTAAACCTTGACAAGGCTCCTGCTCATGTCCTCGCCCACCTTAAAACGGAGGATAGTCAGATTCATGCCCGGCTTGGCGATGGAATAAACATACTTCACCCCTTTAATTTCCCAAAGCAGCTTTTCCACCGGGGTTGAAACGCGCGTCTCCACCTCGGCGGCCGAGGCACCGGGGTAGGAAATCATAACATCAATCATCGGCACGTTAATCTGCGGATCCTCTTCCCGAGGGGTCACCATGATGGCGTAAACCCCCAGCAACAAGGACGCGATGACCAGCAGAGGGGTAAGCTTGGACTTGATAAAGGCCTTGGCAATTATGCCTGAGATGCCGATATCCTTCATGACCGTTTCTCCTTTTGCAGAATCCCGCCGTCCACAGCCCGGTCCGTACCCTTGACAATCACCCGCTCATTACCCTGCAGACCGGATAATACCTCGACACCAGCCGCAAATTTTCTGCCGGCCCGAATCAGACGATAGGTAACGAGATTACGCTCACCCACCGAATAAACCCCGGTGAGCTGCCCCCTGTTAACGATGGCCGAAGACGGAACCAGCAGGGCCTGACGGCTGCCGCTCCGCACATATACCCGGACAAAAAGCCCGTTGCTCAAATCACGGGCCTTGACTCGTATCTTGACCAGAAAGGAGCGGGAACGCGGGTCAACCGCCTTGACAATAGTCGTCACCAGGCCGGTGATCCGCCTGTCCTGCGAGGGAATCTCCACCTCCACCGGCATATTTTCGCGTAACAGTTTAATCTTGTTTTCATCCACCTTGATATCGACGTGAAAAGGCCCCTTCTGATCAATGGTCAACAGGGGCTGACCTGGAGCCGCCATATTACCGGCCTCCACCATCTTTTTGGCAATTATACCGCTGACAGGGGCACGTACCGAGGCAAAGCCACTTGCTATACGGGCTTGAGCCAGGCCGCTTTCGGCCTGGATTACGGCCTTAGCCGCCATTTCATATTGAAGCCCGGCTACCTGCATCCTGGTCTTGATCTCATCAAATTCCTGACCGGAAACAGCCCTCTCGTCAAACAGCTTCTTATAGCGTTGATAGGTGAGTTCAGTTAGCTGGCGGTGCTTGTCCGCGGTGGTCAGGCTTTGCTTAGCCTGGCTCAGAGCCGCCCCAGCCGCAGTTATCTGCTGCCTGAACTGACGATCGTCTATAGAGACCAGCAGCTGGCCCGCTTTGACCATGTCGCCATCCTTAAACATTACTCCGGTAACCTTACCCATGACCCTGGCAGCTACTGTTACCGAGGCCCTGGACTTAACTGTACCAACGGTCTCATAAAAAGTCGGCACCCGCACCCGGCTGATTCTGACAGTCTGCACCCCGTTTATCACCGGTCTCGCGGTTTGTACCGTATTTGTTGAGCCCGCCTGCTCCTTACAGCCGGTCAACGCGAAGACAAGCATCAGTATAGCGGCTACTCTTTGTGTGTTCATTTTTTTTCTCCTGCGGATTCGCTGTGGGCATGAAGATCTTCAAGGATCATACCGCTTTCATAACTTAAATTCAGAATGGCAAGCTGCCGTTCATTCTGCCGCGCCACCAGGTGGGCCCGGGACTGATCAAGACTGACCTGTGAGTCAAGAAGATCAACCATGGGGGATAAGGAATTTTCATAACGAAGATTAACTAACCTTTGCCCCTCCAGAGCGGATTTAAGCGCCTCTTCCGCCAGGCTGACATTTTTCCCGGCCTCATTAACCGTCTCGTAGGCCCGGAATACCTGGAAGGCAACCGCCTTTTTGAGCCCGGCAAGATACTTTGCCGCCGCCTGGAGCTGGTGCCTGGCCTTGCTCCTCTCATACGACCGGCGGCTGCCGTCAAACAGGTTCCATTTCAGCCCGGCACCCAGCATCCAGCTATGCCCTTCAGAGCCAAAAGGTTTGTTGTGATCGTTCATCTGGTAGGAGCTGCTGACCCCAAGCACCGGCAGCAGACTGGCCTTGGCGAGGCGGAGATTTTTCCGGGCGTTTTTATAGCGCAGTTCCATGGCCTTGACATCCTGCCGGTGCACCGCCTCTGCCTGGCACTTATCAATGGGACGCAGCGGCACCGGGAAGTCAGTTCCGGCCACAGTAACCGGAGTTGTAAGCCCAAGAAGAAGACCAAGCGCCCGGCAGGCAACCTTATAATTTTTATTGGCCGTGGTCTCAATCTGCTGCATATTCTTTACCGCCGTACTGGCCCGCAGGATATCCGAATAAAGCCCAAGGTTATTTTTATAACGCACCCTGGCCAGGCGCAGATGTTCCTCGGCATCCTTTACCCCCTGACGGGCAACCTTAATATAGGCCCTGGCAGTTTTGGCCTGCAGATAACTGGTAACAACCCGCATGGCGATTGTCTCCCTGCGGCGCTGAAAATCTTTACGGGCGGCCTGATGGGCGATTTTGCTCATATCCAGGCCGATATAGGCCCTGGGCGCGAAAAGAGGCATACTCAAGCCGATTGAGGTCTGAAAATCATTTATCGGATCCGGCGAATTCAGTGAGGGCAGGGCAAAATCCTGGCTGGTAAAACGCTGCTGGTTGAGCTTGGCCATAAAACCATAAGTGGGATTATTAGTCCGCATATAACGCTCTTTAACCTTAATATGGGGCAAAAGATTACTCCGCGCGATACCTATGGCGGCCTGGCTGACGGCAACTTCCTGTTGACCGGCAAGCAGTTGATCATTATCTTTCAAGGCCAGATTCACGGCCTGGGGCAGGGTCAGAACCCGAGCGCCATCGACGACGGCCGGAGCCCCCTGGAAACTCGCGGCCGGGGGGGCGGCCTGACACGAGAAAGCAAGTAAAAGAATAAAGAGAACCGCCTGTGCGCCTGTTATTATCCAAGGCCTGCATTTATCATTAATCATCTGTACCACTCCTTCTCTTTCCCTGGCCGGCAATAACCGCGGTTAATAAAAATTCAGCCGCCGCAAGCAGCTATCAGCAATGGTGTCCGGTTAGAGTTTTGCATTAATCATGTAATCATGGCCGGTGGTTTTAGGCCGGGAGACAGATTCAATTTTTCCTCTAAACCAGGGGACAGAATTTTTTTCGCGTTTTTGGGCGAAAATCATTCTGTCCCCGAATCGAAAGCCGAGAAAAATAAAATCAGTCCCCTTATTGCCGGTAATAGTTCACTAAGGGTACCAAAGTTGATGCTGCCCGATAGTGTAAGAGTTCTTAACCGGACATTACTGAACCGGCAGGATATAATATATACAACACGTCAATGTTCAGGAGTACACCTGAATATTTACTCCAATTTTATAACAAACAGATAGCCTGCCTGTCAATTCAAATGAAGCCACTGGAGCCAGTCCAGACCTTAACCTCAGACCCGCGGCCATGGACAGCAGTCCATAGTGTAAGCCGCTTCGGCACAAGAATATTTAGTATTTCATTAAATGATTAACAAGTCAACCAAAATCAACCTGGCGCCGCAAAAAAATGCCAGCCAGAACTACGAAAACAGAAGAGACCAGCCCTAATTGCCATTGATGATATTTGAATTTTTGGCCGTGTTAGGTTAAAGAATTGGTAACTAAAAGGAGTGAACGCCCAACACCCAACATCGAATGAAGCGCTGTTCCTTGAACTCACACCTGGCAGGTGACTTTCGTATAAGACGCCAAAGGAAATTAAACTAATCACCATGAGCGAACAAATCCCCAACGACATCATAAAAGACCTGACCAAGGCGCGCGACCTGCACCAGCGTGCCGCAGCCGATTACGCGAAGTGCCTGGAGTTTAACCAAACAATGTCCAACGTCTTAGCAAGGTTGGAAGATGCCGGCTGCTTTAGAAGCGCCGACAAAGTTATGACTATTCTCCTCAATTGCAATCCCAAAGAAGGAACGCACTGTGACAATGCCACCCTCGTCAGCGAAAAAATGAAAAAATTAGGGTAGCCTTTTGGCTGTGCCGCCGAGTGGCAATATTAATTTATTGACGCTAAGGGCTAAAAATCGTAAGATGAAAAATTTAC
>CAZSOB010000126.1:0-4684 GCA_964608155.1 uncultured Desulfobulbia bacterium | reverse complement strand
ATAAAGATAAGGAGATCATGGCTGTATGGCCTTAATCGTGCAAAAATTCGGTGGTACCTCGGTGGCTGATCCCATTAAGATCAAGGCGGTGGCTGAGCGGGTATTACGTACAAAGAGACAGGGAAATCAGATGGTGGTGGTGCTGTCCGCCATGGCGGGTGAGACCAATCGCTTTATTGATATGGCCGGGCAGATGCAGGAACAGCCCGATGAGCGTGAACTTGATGTCCTGCTGGCCAGCGGCGAGCAGGTGAGTATCGCCCTCTTTGCCATGGCGGTAAAGGGGCTGGGGGATGACGCCGTCTCTCTGCTGGGTGATCAGGTGAAGATAATCACTGACGGTATGCATACCAAGGCCCGGATAAAATCAATTGATACCACCCAGATTACCAAATATCTTAAAAAAAATCGTATCGTGGTGGTGGCCGGTTTTCAGGGAGTTACAGAGGCGGATGACCTCACCACCCTGGGGCGCGGCGGTTCAGATACCACGGCCGTGGCCCTGGCGGCGGTACTCAAGGCTGACAGGTGTGAGATATTTACCGATGTTGAAGGGATTTATACCACCGATCCTAATGTCTATGCCGAGGCTCGTAAGATAGACCGCATTACCTATGATGAGATGCTGGAACTGGCCAGCCTGGGAGCCAAGGTGCTGGATATCCGTTCCGTGGGGATGGCCAAGAGATACAAAGTACCACTGCATGTCAGGTCAACTTTTACTGAAAATGATGGAACATGGGTTGTTGAGGAGAAAAAAAATATGGAATCAATGTTGGTTGCCGGAGTTACATACAGCAAAAATGAGGCACGTATCACCATAAGTAAAATTCATGATATCCCTGGCATCGCGTCGAAGATTTTTACCCCTATTTCTGACGCCGGGGTCATCGTGGATATGATTATTCAAAATACCAGGGCCGGGGAGATGACCGATATGACCTTCACTGTGCCCCGGACTGATTATAAAAAGGCCATGGCTATAGTCCGTAATCTCGATATTGCCGGGCCTGACCAGGTGTCTGGTTCTGAGGAAATTATTAAGGTCTCCATTGTCGGGGTGGGGATGCGTAATCATTCCGGTATTGCCACCACCATGTTTCATGTCCTGGCCCATGAGGGGATTAATATTCACATGATCAGCACCTCGGAGATTAAGGTTTCCTGCGTAATTGACGAGAAGTACACTGAACTGGCGGTAAGGGCGCTGCATGATGCCTTTGCTCTGGATAAGGACAACCAACCGGAAGAGGAATAGGGGGGACTATGGTGGACAGGATAACTATTTACGACACAACCCTGCGGGACGGCACTCAGGCGGAGAATTTTAATCTATCGGTGGAGGATAAGGTTAGGATTACCCTGAAACTCGATGAGCTGGGGGTAGATTTTGTGGAGGGCGGCTGGCCCGGCTCCAATCCAACCTCGGTGCAGTATTTTGAGGAGATGAAGAATTATAGTCTCCGGCATACCGAGGTTGCCGCCTTCGGCAGTACCCGCCTGTTCAGCAACCCGGCCTCCGAGGACGCTAACCTCAAGGCCCTGCTTGATTCCAAGGCCCCTTGCGTGACTATATTCGGCAAGACCTGGGATATCCATGTCAAGGTGGCCCTGCGGATTTCAATGGCTGATAATCTGCTGATTATCGATGAATCCCTGCGTTATCTGCGGCCCCATGTTGAGCATCTGTTTTATGACGCGGAACATTTCTTTGACGGCTTTAAAACCAATAAAGATTATGCCCTGGCCAGTATCGCCACGGCCAATGAGGCTGGGGCCGAGTGTTTGGTACTATGTGATACCAACGGCGGTACCATGCCCGGTGAGATTCAGACCATCATGCGGGAGGTCAAGGAGTTCTTCAAGCAGCGCGGCGGGGAGGTAAAGATTGGCATTCACGCCCATAACGATTCCGAGACCGCGGTGGCAAATTCGCTCATTGCTATTGACGAGGGTGCCGTTCAGGTGCAGGGTACCATGAACGGCTATGGTGAGCGCTGCGGCAATGCCAATCTGACCTCCATCATGCCGGCCCTGGCCCTGAAGATGAACCGTGACTTCACGGCGAGAGACAATCTAAATAAATTGACTGAGACGGCCCGTTTTGTCAATGAACTGGCCAACCTGCCCCATAACAAGTATCAGCCCTATGTGGGGGCGTCGGCTTTCGCCCACAAGGGCGGTATTCATGTCTCGGCGGTGAAGCGTAACCCCCTGACCTATGAACATATAAAACCGGAGCTGGTGGGTAATTGCCGGCGGGTATTGATCTCCGATCAATCCGGGCGCAGTAATGTTCTCCACAAGGCCAAAAAATTTGGTCTTGATCTGGATAGTACCGACCCCTTGGTGACCACCATTCTCAAAAAGTTGAAGGATCTCGAAAATCAGGGATTTCAGTATGAAGGGGCTGAGGCCTCTTTTGAACTCCTCATGCGGCGGGCCATGGGGACGTTGCCGGTGTTTTTTGAGTTAAAGGGCTTTCGGGTTCTGAATCAGAAGGAGCGTCTTGACAGCTACCCTCTGGCTGAGGCTACCATTCAGCTCGAGGTGGCCGGGGAGACGGTACACACCGCGGCCTTGGGCGAGGGGCCGGTGAACGCCTTGGATAACGCCCTGCGCAAGGCCCTGACCTGCTTTTATCCGCAATTGTCCGAGATGAGCCTGAGTGACTATAAGGTGCGGGTTTTGTCATCGGAGCATGGTACCGGTTCGCGGGTACGGGTGTTAATCGAGAGCCGCGATCACCATTCGCAATGGGGAACGGTGGGGGTCTCCCATGATATTCTTGAAGCAAGCTGGCAGGCTCTGGTAGACGCCATCTCCTATAAATTACATAAAGACAAGATCAGCCGGCAGGATGGTGGACAGGACAAGGCGCCTGGCTGTTGATCCCAGGGTAATTGTCCTGGTGCTGCTGGGGGCCGTTATCTGTCTGCCCCATTTACGGCAGTTGCAGAGGGCCAAAAAGGCAGAGCTTAGCCTGGGGCCGCCGATTGTCTATCTGCAGAAGGCGGCGGGAACCGGCGGTCTTTATGAGGTGGATAAATCCGGCGGCTGGGGCGGGTTATATCGGCGGCTGAGAGTTGCCAGGCCTTCTAAAAATACGGCACCCTGGCCGCCCGGCGATATGACCGCCTTTCGTCTGCGGCCCGCTCAGGCGCCGCAGTCCATTACCTGGCCCTCGTCTCTCGCTTATCTGGCCTGGAGGCCGCTCTCCATTAATCTGGCCGCGGCTGACTCTCTGACTATGATTCATGGTATTGGGCCTGAACTGGCTAAGGCTATTGTCCGTTCGCGCCGCTTGCGCGGCCCTTTTAACCGGCGTGCTGATTTGCTAAGGGTCAGCGGCATTGGCCCAAAGATAGCGCGTGAAATTGCCGCTGAGGTGGATTTTGGCCCGCGATAGGCTATTGGGGCAGGGTGAAGGTGAATTTTGTGCCCTTGCCGGAGGTGGTGAAGGTGAGGCTGCCGCCGTGTTCCTCTTCGATTATTTGTCGGCAGGAGGGGAGTCCAAGGCCGTTACCCCCGGCTCTGGTGCTGAAGCTGGGCAGGAAGATTTTAGTTCTCAGGTGGCTGGGAATACCGTGGCCCTCATCACTTATGGAGACTACGGCCTGACTGCTTTGGTACTTTAAGTCTATTCTGATACGCCCCCCTGGTCTACTGGCCTGGGCCGCGTTGATTACCAGATTGGTTATTACCCGGCGAATATCCGTGGCCTGACATTTGATATTGTCTCCGTCAGTCTCCGTCAGGCACAATTCCATTAGTTTATTCTCGATATCGGGATGAACCTTGAAGGTACCGTCGGCCAGCTCTGTAATTATGGCGGATAGAGAATGGCGGCTGATCTCCTTCCTGGGCCGGAGGCGTTTGGCATTGGCCAAGGCTTCACTCATCATGGCAGTTAGATCCTCGCTGCATTTACGCATGAGGTGGAGATAATGGAGCTGCTTTTTGTCTTGGCAATACTTCTCCAAAAGATGCAGTAAGGTAAAGGCTGACATATTATTGCGCATGTCATGGATGAGGATATTGGCCTGGGTGAATTCCGCGGCTATTAACTCGTTATCATGGCGCAGCCTTCGGCTCAGGGTCTTGAGCATGGCGGTCAGAACCCGCGGCTCATCGGCAAAATAATGCTTAAACTGCCGGGCGTTGATAGTCAGAAGTCTGGAACCCGCAGCGGCGATAACGGTGGCCGAGCGCGGCTCATCCTCTAAGAGTGACATCTCACCGATATAATCAATCGGTAATACCCTGCTGATCCGGCGGTCTTCCTTGATGATCTGCAATTCCCCTTCCATGAGAATATACATCTCACCGCCTTCTTCTCCTTCCCGGCATAGGGTGGTCTCGGCCTTGGCATGGAATTCTGTGATTTCGGCGGCGAGATTGGTCAGCTCAGCCGCCGGCAGGGCAGTGAATATGTCTAACTGGCGGAGAATAGTTATAATT
Source organism: uncultured Desulfobulbia bacterium (assembly GCA_964608155.1). Taxonomy (GTDB): domain Bacteria; phylum Desulfobacterota; class Desulfobulbia; order Desulfobulbales; family VMSU01; genus JAADIV01. The sequence continues at coordinate 223 of CAZSOB010000126.1, read as the reverse complement.
TTTGAGATGCTTTTTCCTCCCTCATGGCTATTTAGATGGTAACTATTTAGATAAAGATGTGGATGTTGGCCTTAGCTCGTTTCTGTTTAATAAAGGCCTCCAGTTTGCGCTGAATATCTCGTTGTTTAAGATATCTCTTTAATTTTTTCTCAATATCGGCGTAGGGAGTGACATAAGCCGGCTTACGGTCGGTGACCATTAGAATGTGATAGCCGTACCCCGT
>CAZSOB010000125.1:0-4721 GCA_964608155.1 uncultured Desulfobulbia bacterium | reverse complement strand
TTTCCTGAACAGTTACAGCTCACAGTTTAGGGCAGTTTTTCGCTTGTACCTGAATCGTTACATTTAAAGACCTCTTGCAAAGCCTTTTACGGCTCAAAACCACTAAAACCGGATAGAGTATGCTTAATTACGCCAGTATTAAATTTTTGGCCAGTGCCTTTAACATGAAGCAGCTGCCCGAGGATACCCTTCCGGAAGTCGCCTTTGCCGGGCGCTCCAATGTCGGGAAGTCCAGCCTCATCAACAAGCTGGTTAACCAGCGGAAACTGGTAAAGGTCAGCTCCCGGCCGGGCAAGACCCAGAGTCTTAATTTTTTTCTCGTGGACGAGACGGCCTATCTCGTTGATCTGCCCGGTTACGGCTATGCCAAGGTTCCCCACAGCATGAAGGGTTTATGGCAGCAATTAATCGCCGACTATATAGAAACCCGGCGATCCCTGCGCTGCGTGGTGGTTATTATTGATATTCGCCATCCCCTGAAGAGCCTGGATTTTGACCTGATCTCCTGGCTCCGGAAAATTAATGTTCCGGCCCTGCCGGTTTACACCAAAATTGATAAAATCCCCCGGGGCCAGCGCCTGCGTCATGCCGGGGCCCTGGATGCCGGGCTTGGTATCTCGCCGGATCAGCGGCTGTTGTTTTCAGCCAAAACCGGTGAGGGCAAAGATGATTTAATCATTCGACTTGAGGACTTCTACCGTTTAAACGGCTGAGGGCCGGAATAGAATGGCCAAAGTAAAAATACTTTATATCGACGACGAAAAGATCAATCTAAGTAACTTTACCGCATCCTTTGAGGGTGAATTTGAGGTTATAACCGCCATTTCCGGCAATGAGGGGCTGGAAATTTTTAAGTCCTGTCATGATATCGCCGTAGTCGTCGCTGACCAGCGTATGCCGGGCATGAGCGGCGTAGAGATGCTGACCAGAATTTACGAGATGGATCCCGACCCCATCCGCATCATCCTCACCGGCTATATCAATCCGCAGGACATTATTCAGGCCGTTAATCAGGGGCATATTCATCAATATATCAACAAGCCTTGGAATATAGATCAGGTACGGAGTATTCTGTTCCAGGCCATTGACAAATACCAGCTGACCAAGGAAAATAAACGCCTGCTCACGGTTCTGGCTGAGAAAAACAAGGCCCTGCAGACGGCCAATGAACAATTAATTGCCGACATTGAGCTCCAGGCCCAGCTTGAGCGCCAGAACCGTGAGAACGAAATAAAGATGATGTCGCAGGCCAAGATGGCCTCGCTGGGTCAGATAGCCACCGGTATCGCGCATGAAATAAATCAACCCCTGACCTTCATTAAAATCGCTTTGGAATCCACGGGCCGCGATATTGAGAATCAAGCCCTCAACCTCGATGAACTGCTGGAAGATATTAATGAATCGCAAAAACAGATCCGCCGGATTACCCTGATTATAGATCATCTGCGCACCTTTGGCCGTAATGGCAGCAATGAACTGAACCCGGTGAACGTACCGGAGGCCTTAGACAGCGCCCTGATTCTATTTAAACAGAAGATCAAGGCCGGCGGCGTGGAACTGCGAATCACCAAGGCCGATAATCTGCCCCTGGTGCATGCCAATATTCCCAAGCTGGAGCAGGTGTTTACCAACCTGATCCAAAACAGTATGGACGCCCTGGAAGATATGGATAATGGCCGCATAGAGGTTGATTTTCAGCAGCGGGACGGGCAGTTAATTACCCGGTTTATTGATAATGGCCATGGGATGACGCCTGAGGTGCGGGAAAAGATCTTTGAGCCCTTTTTCAGCACCAAGGAAACCGGCCGTGGTACTGGCCTGGGACTCTCGATTATATATGGTATTGTCAGTGAATTAAACGGCATCATTGACTGTGAGTCTGCCCCTGGCAGGGGTTGCGCCTTTACCATCAGTCTGCCAGTTTTAAGCGCTTGATTCCGCGGCCCCAGGCACAGATACCCGCTGGAGAATGAATATACGTCTATTTAGCATGATGTCTAAAATTGGTACCCCAGATGATCCATTGGCAAAAGTATCAATGAAATCCTTCAAACCGAATAACATTAGAAGAGATGATGAATATTAGAACTTCTGCAACATATTATATGGTTTATTAGATGACGAATGTATTCAAATATTTAATATTTATATTTTTGTTGTTACAAGTGTCTTGTTATCAGGTTGATCATCCATATTCAAAAGAAGGGAAAATAATGAGAGTCAAAATCGTTCATCTCGATGGATGTGCTGCAACTCCTGAAACCATATCCCTTGTAGAAAGGGTTGCTCAAAAATTAGGTGTTAAAATCATCTTAGAAAATATAATTGTAAAAACAGCAGAGGAAGCAAAGGCGTTTCGCCATATTGGTAGTCCGACTGTACAAATAAACGGTCTCGATATCGACCAAGGAGCAAGAGATGTACAGCAATTTGGGTTAACCTGAAGGCGGTATGGGACATCGGCGATGCCTTCAGAAGAATTAATAAAAAAAGCATTTATAGAAGCCCTTGAAAAAGAAGGGAAAACAGCCAACAAGTAAACAATGAACGCCGAATATGAAAAAATGTTCCGGTTTATCCGGCTGAGGAGAATTGAGAATGTCATTTAGCTCTTTTGAGGAAGCCTTAAATATCTGTATGAATGCCGGGGAAGGCAGCAAGGAGCAGGACGAGGCACTCCTCTACTGCCTGGAGTACGCCCCCGATGATTTAAAGGAACAACTGCGGGGCATTCTGCGGCATAGCCCGGCCAGCCATAGTCATCATGATGGCTGTGGCTGCGGCTGCCGTGATGAGGAATAGACAGAGTTATGGTTAAAGTCGCGGCGGTAGGCCCGGAGAGATCGCAGAGCTGGCAGGCGGCCGGCAGCTATCTCCACCAAGCAGAGATCGCCCTCTATCCGGGCATGAACGAGGTTATTGACGCCCTGGCGTGCGGAGAGGTCGATTTCGCCATTCTACCCATCTATAATACCCGGGAGGGCGGCATTAAGGATATTCAGGCCCTTGAACGTCTGCGGCGGGGATATTGGATTGATAATATTGTCCTGCCCATTCAACTCTCCCTCGGCAGCTTAGAGCAGACGGAGCCGGTTAAAATCCTCATGGGCACCATGTCTGTCCTCAAACAATGTGAGGAGTTTATAGGCGAAAAATACCCGGATGCCTCGCTGCTCGCCGTCCATGATGTCAAAGGTGCCGTTATTGATATCAGGGCGGAGAATAAAGCCGGTTACGGTATTATTGAGACCTCGGAGCTTCTGAAGGAGCAGGGCCTGATTATCCGGCATCTTGACGTCGCCCCCCATAACCGGACGAGATTTGCCATTTTAGGCCCTGAAATGACGGTACCCACGGGCTATGATGCCACCGCCCTTTTCACCATTCCCCTTAATGACCGGGTTGGTCTACTCTACGATATTCTCGGTGAATTTACCCGGCGCGGAATCAATATTATTGACCTGCAGTCCGAAAATGATATCAAGACCCAGAAACTGAAAATTTATATTGAGGTCGAGGGCCACCGTGACGACCCAATCATTGAAGAGGTTTTAACCTGTCTGCAAAACCAGGTTATCCAGGAGCCGCACGCCATCAAAACCCTGGGCTCTTTCCCCAGGGTTGATATGCGCCAGAAATTTATCAAATCCTTTGGCTTTATTGGCACCGGAGCCATGGGCCGCTGGTTCGCGGATAAGTTACGCAATGAGGGATACCAGACCACCCTCTGCGGGCGCTCCACCAGGAAGCGGCCGGCCGAGATGATCCCGAAGGTGGACGTGGTGATTATCTGTGTGCCCATCAGCGCCGCCCCTGCCACGATCAAGGAATACGGCCCCCTGCTGCGGCCGGGCCAGGCCCTTATTCTCCTGGTGGGAGCGGCCGAGGAAACCATTAAGGCCGCCCTTGATTCTACCATGCCGGAGGTGGAGGTTATGCTGGTGCATAATCTCTGGGGCCCCAAGGCCGCCGCCATGAAGGACAAGAATGCCGTCGTGGTGCGTACCAGCCGCAGCGGTCGTTTCTGTGGTGAATTTGAGGCCTTTCTCTATAAACACGGGGCCGATATTTTCCAGGACAGCCCGGCCCGCCATGATCTGCTCATGGGAGTAAGCCAGAAACTGCCCACCGCCATCTCTCTCGCCATGGCCATGGCCCTGAAGGACAATCAGATCGCCCCGGACGATATCGCCAGTCACTCGACACTGACCTCACTGTACGGGATTTTAGGCATGGCCCGCGTTCACGCCCAAAATCCCGCCACCTACGCAGAAATTCTCATCGCCGGCGGAGCTGGCAACCGAATGGTGGATTCATTTCAGCATAATCTGATGCGGGTTATGCGGATGGCCGGTGAGCGGGATGTGGATAAATTAAGGGCTACCATTAAGGACAACCGAGCCTATTTCTCCGAGGATTTTTTAGAAGACAGGATGGAACAGGCCCTGGCCGTGGATCAGACCCTGGGCCGGATGCTGCGGAAATAAATAATAAGCCCTTTTTTATTTATTGGCACGGAGTAGGGGCGTATTGCAATACGCCCTTGATTTGATCCGCTAAACCCTAAATTGTTGCCGGGAGACAAAATAAATTTTTTTCTATACCAAAGGGATAGAATGATTTTCGCGTTTTTTGGCAAAAATGCTTTTAACTTAAAATCTAAACCACCTCTTTAATAGATTATCATGCACCAGCTTTTTATCTATCTAGCCCCGCCGTTA
>CAZSOB010000124.1:0-4722 GCA_964608155.1 uncultured Desulfobulbia bacterium | reverse complement strand
CCCTAAGTGCCGTAAGTTTATTGATATCAATGCAAGTTTTTAACCGGACATTACTGAGTCCTAATTACATAATAAATGAGTACGGAATTATTCTTTCAATATTTCTCGGCCGGCATCACCTACGGCTTTCTTTACGCCATCGTCGCCATTGGCTTTAATATTATTTACAATGCCACCGGCATTATAAATTTCGCCCAGGGCGAATTTGTCATGCTGGGCGGCATGACGGCCATCTCCCTTTATCACTTTATGCCTCTGCCCCTGGCCATAATTCTCGCCGTTATCATCACAACCATCATCGGGGCCCTGGTGGAAATAATATTCATCCGCTGGCTTGATAATCCCTCGGTGCTGCGGATGATTATCATCACCATCGGCCTGTCCATCCTCATTCGGGAGGCGGCGCTGTTTGTCTGGGGCGAGAGCGTTCGCAGCCTGCCCTATTTCAACGGCAACAGTATCAGCTCCATCAATATCATGGGGGCCAATGTCTCCCCCCAGGTTCTGTGGGTCATAGGGGTCTGTGCCGTTATGGTCACCGCCTTAAGCCTGTTTTTTCAATTAACCACCTTGGGCCGGGAGATGAGGGCCTGCGCCGCTAATCGACTGGCCGCCACCCTCTGCGGCATTAACACCCGCAACCGGATTACCCTCTCCTTCATGCTCAGCGCCGCCATCGGCGCGGCAGCGGGCTGTGTTATGTCCCCCATCACCTACAGCCAGTATGACATGGGGCCGGGCCTGGCCATCAAAGGCTTTACCGTGGCCATCCTCGGCGGCCTGGGCAACAGCATGGCGGCGGTGGCAGCCGGTCTGTTATTAGGCCTTGTCGAGTCCTTCAGTGTCATGGTGCTGCCCCAGTCATATCAGGAGATAATTGCCACCTCCATACTCCTCTTAGTTCTCTTTATCCGCCCCCACGGCCTCTTCGGCAATAAGGACGCGGCCGCCTTAAAGGAGTTCTGATGCGCCACCTGAAGAGATACCTGCCGCTGGCTCTCATGGCCCTCATGGTGACGGCGGTTCAGCTCCTGACCTCTTATACCGGCACCGCCTATTATCTGACCCAGCTAACCATAACCGCCTATTACGGCCTGCTGATTATAGGGCTCTGCGTCCTCATGGGCTACGCAGGGCAGCTCTCTCTGGGCCATGCCGGATTCTTTGCCATCGGCGGCTATGTATCAGCGGCCCTTACCACCCATGATCTGACGGCCTGCCGTGATAATTTTCTTATTACCCTGCTCAATCACGCCCATATTCTCATCAGCCGCCAGGACATTTACGGGGAACCGCTGCTCACGGTTAAGGCCTGGCCCGCCTGTCTCGCGGCCATCGCCGCCGCCCTGCTCATCGCCTTTATCATCGGAATCCCGGTTCTGAAACTAAAGGGCCATTATCTGGCCATGGCCACCATGGGCTTTGGGATTATCATCTTCCGGATTGTCATGGCCAGCGCCTATTTCGGTGAGGCGGACGGTATATCCGATGTGCCGGCATTTACCCTGCTGCCAGGTCTTGCCGTCAGCGGCGATTTCAACAACCGGGTACAAAATTATTATATCGCCTGGGGCCTGATCCTAACCGGTATGTTTTTGTTAATAAATCTCATAGATTCCCGGCCGGGACGGGCCTTAAGGGCCATCCACGGCTCCCCGGAGGCCGCCGAGGCAGTGGGGGTAAACACGGCCCGTTATAAACTTTTAACCTTTGTCATCAGCGCCGCCTTCGCGGCGGTGGCCGGGGTTTTTCTGACCCACTTTAATGGCGGCATCGGGCCCTCGGAGGCCTCAATTATGAAGTCGGTGCGTTATGTAGCGATTATCGCTATTGGCGGCATGGCCAGTCTCTGGGGTGCCCTGAGCATGGGGATAATCCTTAATTTTCTCTCCCTGCGCGGGGTCTTTGGCTCCTATGATGACGCGGTATTCGGTGCCATCCTGGTTCTCGTCATGCTCTTTGCCCCGCACGGCATACTGCGCCTGCCCATATGGCGGAAATTAAATTTTTGGCGCCCGACGGATGACTGAATAAGATGCCGCTTTTAAGTATAAAAGACCTCAACCGCTCCTTTGGCGGTATTCAGGCCGTCTCCGATGTCTCCTTCAAGGTGAGCGGCGGCACCATCAAGGCCCTTATCGGTCCCAACGGCGCCGGGAAGACCACCCTCTTCAATCTGATCTGCGGCAACCTGCCCCCCACCAGCGGCCGTATCATCTTTAAGGATCAGGCCATTGCAGGCCAGGCGGCCCATCGTATTGCCCGCCTGGGGCTGGCCCGTACCTTTCAGAACATCAAGCTCTATCCTGGCCTCTCCACCCTGGAGAATGTCATGCTGGGCCGCCATAGCCGCAGTCATACCGGATTCACGGCTGCCATGCTCAATCTGCCCCGGGCCCGGCGGGAGGAGGTTGATATTAGAGAGAAATCATACGCCCTGCTTAAAATGCTTAATATTGCCGACCTAACCGATAAGGAGGCGGTGAGCCTGGCCTTTGGCCAGCAGCGAGCCGTGGAGATGGCCAGAGCCCTGGCCGCCGAACCGGAGCTTCTCCTCCTTGATGAACCGGCCGCCGGACTTAATATTTACGAAACCGCCGAACTGGGCGAACTGATTACCCAGATCAGGGAAATGGGGATTACTATCCTGCTGGTGGAGCATGATATGTCACTCGTCATGAAAATATCGGATGAAATAGTGGTGTTAAATTTCGGCCGCAAAATCGCAGAAGGGGTGCCAAGCGCCATTCAAAATAACCAGGAGGTCATCAAGATATACCTCGGCGGCGGAGATGATTGACCATGCTTAAAATTAAAAATCTAACAGCGGGCTACGGCAAGCTCAAGGTATTACGTAATATATCCCTCCACGTCGATCAGGGGGAAATTGTTACCCTGATTGGCGCCAACGGGGCCGGTAAAACCACCCTGCTCAGCACGGTCTGCGGCCTCTTGCGAGCCAATAATGGCGAAATCCTCCTCCAGGGCCGGGATATAAGCAGGCAAAGCCCGGAGCGTATCGTGGCCGCTGGCTGCTCCTTAGTGCCTGAAGGCCGCCAGGTATTTGCCACCATGAGCGTCCACGACAATCTGCTCCTTGGGGCCTTTGTGCGCTACCGGAGGGCGAAAAACAAGCACCGGAGCATGGATTTAAAGCCGGTTTATCAATTATTCCCGGTCTTAAAGGAACGGGAAGCGCAAATGGCCGGCACCCTCTCCGGCGGAGAGCAGCAGATGCTGGCCATGGGCCGCGCTCTCATGGCCAAACCGGCCCTGATTATGATGGACGAGCCATCCACCGGCCTGGCTCCCATGATTGTCAAAAATATCTTCTCTATTATCCGCTACTTAAAAGACGAAGGCAATACAGTTCTGCTCATCGAGCAAAACGCCAGGGCCGCTCTGAAAATAGCCGACCGGGGGTATGTCATGGAGAACGGCAAAATAATTGTTCAGGGCCCGTCGGAGGATCTCATAGCCAACCAGGATGTCCAGCGAGCCTATTTAGGCCGCGATGTAGATAATAAATAAAGCCACGAGGAGACTAAAAATGTATTGGCAACAGGAAAAGGAGTGTATGGTTAAAGAGGATCTGGCCCAGTTACAGCTTGAGAGATTGCAATCCACCCTCTTTCGGGTCGCCACCCATGTCCCTTTCTACCGCGCTAAATTTAAGGAGATGAATATTGATCCCGACGGTTTCAGTTCTCTCGATGATCTGCGCCGCCTGCCCTTCACCACCAAGGCTGATCTCCGCGATAATTACCCCTATGGGCTCTTTGCCGTACCGTTGCGCGAGGTGGTGCGCATCCATTCATCATCCGGTACCACCGGCCAGGCCACAGTTGTGGGCTATACCAGAAATGACCTGAGAAACTGGTCTGACCTTACCGCCCGGATCATGACCAGCGCCGGGGTAACCCCGGATGATGTGGTGCAGATCGCCTTTGGTTACGGCCTGTTCACCGGCGGCTTCGGTATGCATTACGGGGCAGAGCGCCTCGGGGCCTCGGTCATCCCCATCTCCAGCGGCAATACCAAACGCCAGCTGCGAATTATGCAGGATTTCAAGACCAGCGCCTTAGTCTGCACCCCGAGCTACGCCCTGCTCATGGCCGATCGCATGGCGGATATGGGCATAAACATCAACGCCCTGCCCCTCAGAGTAGGACTCTTTGGCGGTGAGCCCTGGTCAGAGGCCATGCGCCGGGAACTGGAGGAAAAACTCCACATCAAGGCCACCGATAATTACGGGCTCTCAGAAATTATGGGGCCGGGGGTGGCAGGAGAGTGCCAGGAGGCCAACGGCCTGCATATCAACGAGGATCATTTTCTCGTGGAGATCATCGACCCCGAAAGCCTGGAACCAGTGGCGCCCGGCGAGGTCGGGGAGCTGGTAATTACCACCCTCACCAAGGAGGCCTTTCCCGTTATCCGCTATCGCACCCGTGACCTGACCCGGCTGCTTCCTGAGCCCTGCCCCTGCGGCCGAACCCTCCAGCGCATGGAGCGGATATTTGGCCGTACGGACGATATGCTGATTATCAAGGGGGTAAATGTCTTCCCCTCCCAGATAGAATCCGTCCTCTTCGAAATTGAGGGAACAGAACCCCATTATCAGATCATCGTCGAGCGTGTGGGTCGTCTTGATAAAACCACGGTTCTAATAGAGGTGGTAGATAGCATATTTTCCGATCAGATGAAGAAGCAGAGAGAATTCGT
>CAZSOB010000123.1:0-4793 GCA_964608155.1 uncultured Desulfobulbia bacterium | reverse complement strand
AATACAGGCGGCGGCATCTAAGGCCTCCTCGGCGGCCGCTCTGGACACGGTCTGGTTGTTGGCATCCGGCGCTGAACCGGTATTTACCGAGATATAGCCGCCGGCGGTAATAATATGATCAAAGGCTCCGCGATCAACTATTAAGTCCTTAATCGTCCCAAAGGCCCTGGCCCTAAATGGCTCAATAATAATGGTCTCGCCGTCCTGGAAGTGGCGCAGATGGAGCTGGCAGAGGGTGGTTGATTTTTCCTTACCATGGGCGTAACCGTTCACCATGGTACCGCACATGCCGCAGATTCCCTCCCGACAGTCATGGTCAAAGGCTATGGGCTCTTCGCCTTCCAAAGTAAGGCGTTCGTTTACGACATCAAGCATCTCCAAAAATGACATATCCGTTGAAACCGCGCCTGATTCATATTCCTTGAAGCAGCCCTTACTCTCCGCCCCCGACTGCCGCCAGACCTTTAATTTCAGTTGAATGAGAGCCATTATTTGTAATTCCTCTGACTAAGCTTGATATTTTCAAAATTAAGCGCCTCCCGGCGGCTGACGGGTTTACTCTCCGGCCCCTGATATTCCCAGGCCGCTACATGGGCGTAATGTTCATCATCCCTTTGGGCTTCATTGTCGGCGGTTTGGCTTTCCTCCCGGAAATGGCAGCCGCATGACTCCCGCCGTTCCAGGGCGTCGTGTACCATTAATTCGGCAAGCTCCATGAAATCCGCCACCCGGCCGGCCCGTTCAAGGGATTGATTGAGGGTGGTACCGCTCCCCGGGATCAGGACATCCTGCCAGAATTCCTGCCGCAGACGGGGGAGTTCTTCCAAGGCCTGACGCAGGTCATGGTCATTGCGGGACATGCCGCATTTATTCCAGAGAATACGGCCCAATTGGCGGTGAAAATCATCAACCGTTCGGCGGCCCTTGATGGATAAAAGCCGGGTCGTTTTAGAATTTGCCTCATGTTCACAGGCGGCAAATTGGGGATGGTCGGTATTAATCAGGCCTGCCTGTGTGTCCGCGAGATAGGGGGCGATGGTGGCGGGAATAATGAAATAGCCGTCGGCCAGCCCCTGCATCATGGAGCTTGCCCCCAGCCGATTGGCCCCGTGATCGGAAAAATTGGCTTCGCCCAGGGCGAAGAGGCCGGGCAGGGTGGTCATGAGCCCGTAATCAACCCATAGGCCGCCCATGGTATAATGAACCGCCGGGTAGATTCGCATGGGGGTACGCAGGGGATTATCGCCGGTGATCCTTTCGTACATCTCAAAGAGATTACTGTATTTACGAAATATTTCATCTTCACCCTGGCGGCGGATGGCGTCTGAGAGATCAAGATAGACTGCCAGGCCGCTGTCGCCAACCCCCTTACCTCTGTCACATTGTTCCTTGGCGTTACGAGAGGCCACATCACGGGGCACGAGGTTGCCGAAGGCCGGGTATCTGGTTTCCAGAAAATAATCTCGTTCATCCTCTGGAATCTGCCCCGGCGGCCGGGAATCACCGGCCTTTTTGGGTACCCAGACTCGGCCGTCATTTCGCATGCTCTCGCTCATCAGGGTGAGCTTTGACTGATGCTCGCCGTGTACCGGGATACAGGTGGGGTGGATCTGGACAAAGCAGGGGTTGGCAAAGGCCGCGCCCCGTTTATAGGCCCGCCAGGCCGCCGTTACATTGGAGGACATGGCGTTGGTGGAGAGGCAGTAAACATTACCGTAACCACCGCTGGCTACAATTACGGCATCGGCGGCGTGCCGTTCAAATTGGCCGGTTAGCAGATTGCGGCTTATTACCCCCCTGGCCCTGCCGTCTACCACCACAATGTCCATAATCTCGGTGCGGGGCTGGATCCGCGCCCTGCCGGCCGCGGCCTGACGCATCATGGCGCTGTAGGCTCCAAGGAGTAATTGCTGGCCGGTCTGCCCCCTGGTGTAAAAGGTGCGCGCGACCTGGGCGCCGCCGAATGAACGGGTGGCAAGGTGGCCGCCGTATTCACGGGCAAAGGGGATACCCTGGGCCGCGCAATGGTCAATGATCTGACTACTGATCTGGGCCAGGCGGTAAACATTGGCCTCCCGGGAGCGGAAGTCACCGCCCTTGATGGTATCATAAAAGAGACGCTGAATGGAATCGCCGTCGTTGGCGTAATTTTTGGCGGCGTTAATACCGCCCTGGGCGGCAATGCTGTGAGCCCGGCGCGGGCTGTCTTGGAGGCAGAAGCTCTGTATATTATAGCCCAATTCGGCCAGGCTGGCCGCCGCCGATGCCCCGGCCAGGCCGGTGCCGATGATAATAATTTTATAACGCTTCTTGTTGGCCGGATTGATTAACCGGCTGTTAAAGCGGTAATTATCCCATTTAGCGTCCAGGGGGCCGGGTGGAATATTGGCGTTTAATCTGCTATGCAAGGCTGTCCTCTCCATGGCTGTTTTTGTTGATGTTGGTCAGCACTGTTTATGAGTGCGGCGGGCCTTTGATTTGTATCCTGACTGTACGGAAAAGGTTGGCACAGCCCACCTATGAGTCTACCGTAAAAAATTTGGTGACAGCAGGCAGAGCAGGGGAATCAGGCTGAACAGCAGGCCGCCTATAATACTGATCACCAACGAGCTTTTTCGTAATAAATCAGTATGCCGCAGGCCAAGACCAAGGGATTGCCAGAGACTCCAGAAACCATGGCTGACGTGCAGGGTTAAGACGGCAAGGCTGATAAAATAATAGAGGGCGGTAAGGGGGCGGCTCAGATTATGACGCACCAGGGCCGTGATTTCCGCCGGTTTTACGCCCCAGAACATCAAGAGGTGAAAGATAATAAAAAGGAGAATGACTACTCCGGTATAGGGCATGGTACGGGAGCCCCAGGTACGGCCGCCGGCGTTTTTACGGCATAAATAGCGCTTTGGTCTGGCCTTAAGATTTTCATAATACGAAATAACGGCCAGGACTATATGGATGGTAAAAAAGAAGAGCAGAACGGCCTCAAAAAGCAGTACCAGAACCGGCAGACTGTGGAGACCGACGGCATAGGAACTGAAGGCCTCAGCCCCCCAGAAGGCGGCGCTGTTGCCGAGAAGGTGGAGAAATAAAAAGAAGCCGAGGAAGCCGCCGCTAATGGCCATTAAGGCCTTTCTGCCGATGCTTGAGTAAATAAAAGCCGCCCCTTGCTTAACCATGAGTCTAAGCCCTGCGGTAGAGATCATTACCCTTGTCGTCGCAGACAATAAAGGCGGGGAAATTTCGGACTGTAATCCTGCGTACCGCCTCCATTCCCAGCTCGGGGAAGGCTATGACCTCGACTTTGGTGATGCATTCCTTAGCCAGTACCGCAGCCGGTCCGCCAATGGAGCCGAGATAGAAGCCGCCATGCCGCTTACAGGCGGCGCTCACCTCCGGCGCCCGGTTGCCCTTGGCCAGCATAATCAGGGAACCGCCTGAGGACTGGAATTCATCGACATAGATATCCATGCGGCCGGCGGTGGTGGGGCCGAAGCTGCCTGAGGCCATACCTTCCGGAGTCTTGGCTGGGCCGGCGTAATAGATGGGATGATTCTTGAAATAATCCGGCATAACACCACCCTGGTCGATAATCTCCTTGACCCTGGCGTGGGCAATATCACGGCCAACAATGAGGGTGCCGTTTAAATGGAGGAGGGTACCCACCGGGTGCTTAGTTAACTGGGATAGAATCTCCGGCATTGGCCGTTCTAAGTCGATAGTCACCGCCTCTTTGGTTTTGAACCGCAGTTTGTCCTCATAGGGGGCAAAATCTTTGGCCAATTCTTCGAGGAATATCCCTTCGCCGGTGATTTTAGCTTTGATGTTGCGATGGGCGCTGCAGCTCACTGCCAGACCGACGGGATTAGAGGCGGCGTGACGCGGCAGGCGGATAACCCTGGTGTCGTGGGCCAGGTATTTACCGCCGAACTGGGCCCCGATCCCTGATTCCTGGGCAATTCGCAACAGGCGCCTCTCCCATTCTATATCCCGGAAGGCCCGGCCATATTTATCGCCCTTGAGCGGCAGTTGGTCATAATATCCGGCTGAGGCCAGCTTTACCGCCTTCAAATTGGCCTCGGCCGAGGTGCCGCCGATTACCAGGGCGATATGATATGGCGGACAGGCTGCCGTGCCTAATTTTGGCAGCTGGCGGCGGCAGAAATCGGTAAGATTTAGCTCATTTAACAGTGATTTGGTCTCCTGGTAGAGAAAGGTCTTATTGGCAGAACCGCCGCCTTTGGCCAGGAACAGGAACTTGTACTCGCTGCCTGGACGAGAATAAATATCAATCTGGGCCGGGAGATTGCATTGGGTATTGACCTCATCAAACATGGTGAGCGGCGCCATTTGTGAATAACGTAGATTCTCACGGGTATAGGTGTCAAATATGCCGTGAGAAAGGTATTGCCGGTCATCACAGTTTGTCCAGACCTGCTCCCCTTTATGGGCGCTGATAATGGCGGTGCCGGTATCCTGGCAGCCGGGTAAAATCTCTTTGGCCGCCTCCCTGGCGTTTTTAAGCAGGGTGGCGGCCACATAACGGTCATTATCCGAGGCCGTTGGGTCATCAATAATTGAGGCTAACTGGCGCAGATGATTATGGCGTAGGAAGAACGAGATATCCCGCATGGCCTCACGGGCCAGGAGGCGCATGGCCTCCGGCTCAATGGTCAGAATCTGGCGTCCGGCCGCCTCAATGGTCTTGATATAATTATTGGTCAGGCAGCGATAGCTCGTTGTGTCGGGCCCGAGCTGAAAGATGGGTGCGTAATGAAAGTCGCGGGTCGGCATTTTTT
>CAZSOB010000122.1:0-4802 GCA_964608155.1 uncultured Desulfobulbia bacterium | reverse complement strand
CATATAACAGCGGCGAACAGAGATGAAAATTAGCAAGATACAGCAGAGCGCCCCAATCGACACATTCATTCTGAGTCGAGCGGCGCAGCTTGTTAACAACTTTCCGCCCCTTCCAGGGCGAAAGGAGCAAGGCAAGCAGTCGATAAGGGTTCTTAAAAATTTCCTGGTTCATAAAACCACCGGGGATATTGGGTATTCATCCCTATTTTTATTGAAAATATCCGCCACACGCCACACACCCGTTGCCATTCCAGGCCTAATTAGTCAGCGCCCGCAAACGTTCCGTCGCCTGCCGCTGACCGGGCTTTAAGCTAAGCACCTTACGGTAGACGGCAGCGGCCTTATCAATGTTCCCCTGCCGCTCATAGAGCCTGGCCAGCTTCAGACGCAGCCCGGCATCGTCCGGCAGAAGGGCAATCCCCCGCCGCAGCACGGTTAGGGCCTTTACGGGCTGCTTCTGTCTCTGATAAAATTTAAAAGGGGCGTTAAAAAACCAGGCCCGCAGCTTTGGTTCCTTTACCGCCAGTTCCAGGGCATGCCTGTAGAGTTTATCCGCCTCTTGTATCCGGCCCCGGCCCGTTAGGAACCCGGCCAGAACTATGTATGGCCGCATGCGCTCCGGCAGTTCTGCGGCAATGGTTGAGGCCGCGAACCCCGCCCTCGCCAGAACAGGAATAATAGTCCTGGCCGCCCTGGGAGCCGCCCGCATGGCCCGGCCGAAAACCGCAAACGCCTTTTTCCGTCTGCCGATTGTCAACAGCCAGCTGCCATAACGCTCGTATCTCTTGGCATTAACCCGGTCATGCCGAACCGCCAGAGCAAGCAAACGGTCAGCCTGTTCATTTTGCCCCTCCCCGGCCAGAAAAAAACCAAACTTCTCCAGAAAAACGGGCATGACAGGGTCAAGCCGGACAGCCTGCCGATACTGCTCTCCGGCCTCCCCGTTACGGCCAAGCAGGGCGGCGGTATCGGCGCGGGCGAAATGATAATACGACTGCAGCGGCATGAGGCGGGAGGCCCTCACCGCCCGGTCATGAATCAGCTTTAGTTCAGCCGCCGGGGTCTCCCGGCTCCAGGTAATGGAATCGGGCAGGGTATTATAGGCTGAAATGGTCGAAATATTCCAATACAGACTGCCAACGAGCAGCAGTCCGCTGACAACGGTTAGGATCGACATATAAACGGAACTCCCCGCAGGCAGGGAAGAGGCGGCTCCATGGCCGTGAAACCGGGTATGCCCCCCGGACACCAACAGGGCCAGAACAGTAAAAAACGTCAGACCGACAGCGCCGCTCTGCATATTGTATTCAACCATCAGGTGAAGAAACTGGGCAAAAAGACCGGCGGCCGCGGCAATAAAGAGATACCTGGCAAAGCGGTCGCGCCGTTCTCTATACCCGGCATAAGCGCCGCGGCCCACACTATAGAAGAAACAGCTTAGAAGCGTAAAACCGGTTAAACCAAGATCGGAGAGCGCCTCAAGATACTCATTATGAGGATGATAAAGGAAAACATGCCCGCCGACAATGAACGATGAACTATAGGTGGGAAAGATGTTGCCATAGGTGCCAAGACCGGAACCGGCCAGAAGATAATCTTTGATAAGCGGCAGACCCTGTTTCCAAAACGCCAGACGGCCATTGGTTATCTGGTTAAAGTCCTTGTTATAAAAATCAAAACGGGCAAATATGGCCTCCAGACTGATGCCGCCTATCAAAAAAGCCATACATAGAAAAATTATAAGCAGATAAACAGAATGGTATTCCCCCTCAGAATATCGCTTCAGGAAAAATGTCAAAACGATACAGGCGATAAAAACTGATATAATACCCGCCCGCGAGGTGCTCAAAAAAATAGAAGTAATCATCAAAATCGTCGCGAAAGCAAGCAGTAACTGAAGATTACTCCGAGGTTGATTGAAAAAAACCGCCAAACGCCCGCGCCAGGACACTCTGCCTTTTAAAGAGGGATGATAAAAGAAACAGAACGCCAGGGCCAGAGGGGCAAGCATCTCCATATAGGCGGCAAACTGGTTTCGATAGGCGAAAGAACCGACAAACTGACTGCCGCCATCCGGAGGAAGCCGCAGCCAGAGCAGCCTGCCATTCCCGAAACCCTTTTGCAAAATAGCCTGAAAGGCAATAATTGTACCAAGAACGATGAGCAGCGAGACAACCTGGCGGCACCGCCGTCTATCCGTCAATAAAGAACAGGCCAGGACATAGCATGCCATAAACGAGGTATAGCTGAAAATCCTGGTAAAAGTGACCCGGCTGTTTATGGTCAGAGGCGCCCACGCGTCTAACGGTGTAATACCCGGCATCCCGATTCGAATCTTATAAGCGGCCGGTGAAAGTATCTTCAGGATTTCCAACGGTAAGGGAATGATTTGCAGCAGGAGAAAACCCAGGAGCAGCAACAGGGGAACAAGGCCCGGAGGCCGGCAGGCTTTTGGGCTGCCCGGCAATAAATGAGAAAGAGAATACAAAAAAAGACCGCCAAAAGAGGCGGCCTGAGTCAACATCCGCGGCAGGGTGTCAACCGTCCCGAAGGCAAGGGGGCTGAAAATCAGCAAAAAGAGAAGAAGATAGTAACTTACTGTAATCATTTTTTTAGATTGTTATCCCTTCACTTTCAGGCAGACATCCCTGCCATACTGCCACTTGTAACGGCCTGGATCCTGGCATTGATGTGAATCATAAACCGGCCTGCGGGCCAGCAGCAGAACAACAGTCAGCGTAATGATTATAATGATGAGTATCGGCAACGGTTTCATCGTAAGCGCTCCATGAACGCCCTGGAACGTTTACACCTCGGAGGGCGATAACCTCCCGGAGTGTGGTTTGTTGATCGTTTACGTTTCATCTGCTGGATCACTCAAATCCTTGGGGATTTTGCGACTGCCAGCGCCAGGTGTCTTCGCACATTTCTTCAATGCCTCTTGCCGCCTGCCAGCCAAGTTCCTGCCTGGCTTTACCGGGATCGGCGTAACACTGGGCAATATCCCCCGGACGACGGGCCACGATTTTGTATGGTATTTTACGGCCGGAGACCTTTTCAAAATTTTTGACCAAATCAAGGACACTGCACCCCTTACCGGTGCCAAGGTTATAGATGACCACACCGGGGTTGGCGGCCAGTTTTTCCAGCGCTTTAATATGGCCTAAAGCAAGGTCAACAACATGGATATAGTCCCGCACACCGGTGCCGTCCGGGGTCGGATAATCATCACCGAAGACAGATAATTCCCGCAGTTTTCCCACCGCCACCTGGGAGATATAGGGCATCAGGTTATTCGGTATTTCGTTGGGACTTTCACCAAGCCGCCCGCTTTTATGGGCGCCCACCGGATTAAAATAACGCAGAAGAATTACATTCCAGGCCGCGTCCGAGGTGTGCAGATCCCGCAGGATGTATTCGATAAACAATTTAGAATTGCCATAAGGATTAGTAGCGGACAGGGGGAAATCCTCAGTAATGGGCACGGAAGCAGGATCACCGTAAACCGTAGCCGAGGAACTGAACACGATATTTTTCACCTTGTGTTCGGCCATAACCCGGCACAGGTTTAACGTACCACCGATATTATTTTCATAATAGCGCAGCGGCATACTTACCGATTCGCCAACAGCCTTCAGCCCGGCAAAGTGGATAACCGCCTCAATTTTATTTTCACTGAAAACGCCCCTGAGCTGTTCGATCTTCCGCAGATCAACCTTATAAAACTTGACTGATTTACCGGTTAACTCCTCCACGCGCCGCAGAGATTCTTTCTGACTGTTCACTAAGTTGTCAACAATTACCACCTCGTGCCCAGCCTCCAGCAGCTCAAGGCAAGTATGACTACCGATGTAACCCGCGCCGCCTGTCACTAAAACTCGCATATGAATTTCCTTTTTTTTTAAGTTTTCAGCCCACAACCTTTGGCTTTACGTTTCACATAACTTCTCCAGCGGTACGACAAAGATCGTATGCGAAAGTGGTGGTAAATCAGAACTAAGGGGACTGATTTTATTTTTCCGGCTTCCGATTCGGGGACAGAATAATTTTCGCCAACAAACGCGAAAAAAATTCAGTCCCCTTGGCGCAGGGGAAAAATTTAATCTGTCTCCCGACATAAAACCACCAACCATCCTTAATGCAAAACTCTAACCGGGTACCATTAGTTTTGTTTGGAGAAGTTACCGTTTCACGCCATAACATATTGATAGCATTGAGCGCTGATTTTGTCACGGCCAAAGCGTAAGCGCTCACAAGGCACCGAATCTGCTTCGTTATCGCGCTGCTCACGTACCGATGTACGCTTCACAGCCCGATGCCTCGCATCTCCGGCCCCCCTGTAATCGCTTACAAAGGCGGGGTTGCAAGTTGCCTGCTGGCTTCACCCGGTGATCAATTACGTCAAAGCAGCTCCAGAGAGCGTGAACCGGGCAAACAACAAAATAATATTCTTGACAATGGCAAATAAAAAGAATATTATGCGTTATACCTAACTTCAAACGAAACAAAAACCACTATGCAGCCAAATCAACAAAACGAACCGGAATTGGATCAGATCGACATGGCGATTATTACCCATCTACAGAAAGACGCCGCCATCAGTAACGCCGAACTGGCCAAAAAGATCGACCTGTCGCCTTCCGCTTGCCTGGGACGCTGCAAGCGGCTGAAGCAATCAGGCGTTATTCGGCAGTTCGCGGCCATTGTCGATGAACGGAAGGTGGGATTGGAAGTTATAACCTATGTTTTTGTCTCACTTTCACCCCATAACCGGGTGACCACCGAGGCCTTTTTAAAAAGCA
>CAZSOB010000121.1:0-4848 GCA_964608155.1 uncultured Desulfobulbia bacterium | reverse complement strand
CAAAGAACACACCTGAGACCGCATGGGTGCATGATTTTCCTCAGGACGCGATGGGAAAAGCGATTCCTTATGGCATCTACGACATGGGGCACAACGAAGCCTGGGTGAATATCGGGCGAGATCACAATACGCCGGCATTTTCGGTTGCGTCCATAGCAACTGGTTAGCAAAGCAAGGTTCACCAAATTCATTTGCTGCCATTTCAGCATTATCTGCTGCATCGATAAAAATGACTAAAATGGCATTATCATGTTGCTTTCTAAGTGATGAAATTGCCGCTGTGACACGGTTAAAAAAACCTCGTAAGAATGCATCTTCCAAATCTGTATCACGAGGCACAAGTGATTCACACAGACCGAGCGAAGCTAACTCATTACTGATTTGTACTAATGTACTAATGCATCACGATAACGGTGCCGTGGCTGACTTTTTATCCTATATTGCCCTGCACCAAAACAGTCGTAAATAATGGCATGCGAGCCTGACTGCAGTACGTTTGACAACTGCTGACAAACAACGGTTTTTCCAACACCACCTTCGGCATGAATTATTACAGGATTGGATGCAGTGATGATTGTATTTAATAACTCATCATGCTGTTCACGATGAATAACATTGCCTAGTGGCTCAAATTTTTGTGGTGCAGGAAAAAGATCTCTATCGGAAGTGGCTCCAAAACGCATGAGAATATCTCCTTTAACGATTTCCCCTTGGTTATCAGGTAAAGCTCGATCCGCAACTAATTGGTTAATGGAATCAACTTGTACGTTATCCACAACACCAGATAATAGTTCCGACAATTCCTTCTGCAGTTCACGTTTTTGATCAAGATCATTTATTTCACCATCATCAAGAGTGAGGAAAGAACAAAATTTCTTTAGAGAAGATCCTCCTAGTTTTGTTCTCAATAGTATTTTCAAAACGTTTATCTGCTTTGCATCCATTAGCGATATTCTGAATGTTATCCTTAAATTTGTTGCAAATCGGCCGATTTGCAACAATAGTAAATTTAAATGACTGTGATTCTTTACTATCACTGGTTTGGCTTATAAAGCGCCCAGAAAAACCATCTATAGTTTTTTTAGATCGCTCATCTTAAATGGTTTATCAAGTTGTTTAGTTGTATGTTTTAACTGAAAATAAATTATCGACGGCTCTTCCTGGCTATCTGCGAATTTATGATATTCTGAAACATCAATTACATATTTACCTGCGAGTTTGCTCTGTTTTGAACCTTCGATTATTACAAGTTTGAGCGATGAACATGGATTCACCATGCGAAGACAGCGTCGAGCAGCCCAACGATAATGAAATGCATCTCCTGCTCTAGAAATACGAACTAGATCAGCAGTATCACTCAAACTAAAACCATCCTTGTAATGTTATAAATATCATCAGATCAGTTCACTTGATTCTTCTAGTATTGATACTGTTGTTGACAACCCCTGTTTTTTAAGTGTTTGCAAGTATTCTTCTACAGAGTACGGTGGGTTTAAATAGTGGTTTCGATCCTCTTTAAATGTCGTTACCGTCTTTACATGATTCAAATCCAGAAGATTGACTATAAATTCATCTGGATGCTCCGCATGACAATTATATTGCCCTAAAATGTCATCCGGAAAGTCTTTAAGATTGTGAGTAACAATCACCTCTGCATTAGCAAGAATTGCCGCTGCCAAAACATGGCGATCATCTGGATCGGGTAGCTCAAGGGTTTCAATAACTGACTCATAACCGGTTACCAGGGAATCAGGTATAGCATTAATCATTACATCACGGAGGGCTTCAAGCTGTTGACGGTTTAAATCGCGCCTTTTATTGAGTAAGTTATGTATCCATTCTTCATGAATATCCATAGTCCAACGAGCACGAAACATACCTGTCATGCCCAAATACATTAATACGCTTCTTAATGATGCTGGATAAAGGACATTAGCATCATATATGACTGCAAAGTTCGCCATTACTCCATCATGCCCAGTTCCTGGGCTTGTTTGGCCAATTCAGCCATAAGAGCCTTCCTTTCTTCCAGATCCTTATTTTTGTAGGCTAATAAATCCTTATACAGAATTTTACGGCGTGTCCCAGACTTGTGGTAGGCTAGTTTTCCGGTATCCAGGATATTCTTGATCAAATAAGGCCTTGATACATTAAGCATATCCGCTGCCTGCTGTGTGGTTAGCTCAGCATGAATCGGGACAATTGATATCGCATTACCCTGAGCCATCTGATTCAGGATATCAGCTAGCATATGGATAGCTTTGACGGGTACGGTGATATCTTTGCCATCATCAATCAAGCGCAAAGTAGCCGTATCACCGTGTCCAGAACAAGCAGCTAAAATCCGACCACTATCTGCAGCAAGTTTTGCTTCTTCTTCATTAGGAATTTCAAATATATGTCTTTCTTGTACGGTCATGGTATCGGCTCCAAATAACTATTCACATTACAAAACAGAGTATAGCTAAATAATCACGTATTCGCAATATTCGAATCATAATGAAATATTCGAAATGGCTAAAACCATGTTTTCTTTAAGTTTTTCGCTGTGAATGACTTCACTCACTCGATTTAACCTTTGGTCATGCCCTTCGATCCATGCTCAACATTAACTACTTGGCAGGATGCGTCGCCGTGTGAACCTGTTTCAGCGTCTTGATCGAAACCTGTGCATAAATCTCGGTCGACGACAGATTCACATGCCCCAAAATCATCTGGATGTAGCGAATATCGGCGTCATTCTCCAGCATATGCGTAGCCATAGCGTGCCTAAACAAATGGCAGGCGCCCAGTTTATCGATCCACACTGCATTCATATATTTTTTGACCAAATCAGAGATCCGATTACGGATAAACGGCGCACCATATTCGGTTAAAAACAGGTGACCGGTGTCGTCTTCCCTGACCAGTTCAGGATGGACATCCTCCATATACTTTTTCACCCAGGCACACGCCCTGTCACCAATCGGCACCACCCGGTCTTTTTCCCCTTACCATCAAAAATAATTGATGTGCCGCGTACCAGGTCAATATCGTGGATCCTCAGATTGACCAGCTCCATGGGTCTCTGTCTTAGGCGGGCGGGTTTCTTGAGGGTTCGCAAGCGCATTAACAATTGGCTGATTATCTACCGTAAGCATCGGCTCCAGAAACTCGGAGTCCGGCGGATCGTTCATGTCACCCACAAGGACAAACGAACTATTCGGGCGCTCCATTTTGCTGATGATCCGAGCGATTGTCTCAGCTTGCCTGCGTCTGCGCTCATTAGCCCGAATCGCACCTTGCACCGGATCTTGACCAAATGGAACAAAGTGACTTTTTAGATGGGTATTGTAGACAGTGAGAAGCTTGTCACCATTATTCTTGAGGATTTCTACCTGCAAGAGATCACGACCGAACACACGCCTTTGTGGATCGGCAGGATGCACGGCTGTCTGGTGTGACACAATGGCTCCGATCGGCAACTTGGAAAGGATGCCGACGTCAATCAAACGCTGATCGTTTCCTTCGATTAGTGCCACGTGCGGATAAAGACTCTGTAGATGTTCGCTGTTAAACCTTTTCAAGATTCCTATATATTCCACCTCCTGGACTGCGAGCACATCGACATCCATCACGTTCCTGATACGTCGCGCTATCTCTATTGTCTCCCCAGGGTCTTTAGCACGCACCAGTCGACCCATAAACGTGCGGGCAGTGAATTGGCCCTCATCAAAAGTTAGCGTAATGCCGCCCGGCTCATTACTCGGTGCTTGATCAACCACAGCTTGGAAGTTGAAGCGAGAAAAAAGATTATTGAGGTTGAATGTCCCAATGGTAATAGCCACTGTTTGCCCTCCCTGGTTAACGATCCATGGACTGTATCCGGCGCTCAATACTACGCCTACATATTTAGCGTACCACAAGAATCATTCCTACGGACTTAGGAACTTAGTGAACAGTCTAATACCGAATTGCCGATCAATGGTGCAGCTATGCGCATACAGGGTGGTTACAGTGTAACCAGCCTCAGGTGAGACCTCAGCAGGTATGATTGCCTCCATATTTTTATCGTACGTGATATTTTCTGCAACCGCCCAATCAAAATATCTATTTTTTCACGTACGGTAGTTTTTTCTTGCTTTAGCCTAAACAAAGTACTATTTTTATCGTACGGTATCTTTTATGAGCTAACTCATGATGAAAACTAATATTTCTTACGGAGTAATCCAGACGACCGAAGAACTCGGCCGGCTGGCGCGCGCCCACCGTAAAAGCAAACACCTGACACTCGAAACGATCTCCGGGCTCGGTAATCTGAGTACGCGCTTTCTGTCTGAGTTCGAACGCGGCAAAGAGACTGCCGAGATCGGCAAGGTTCTGAAGGCATTGCGGATCCTGGGATTGGAGATCGTGATCCAGCCACGCAAAGGCGGTTCCCGCCCCACTAAAAGCACAGCTGAAAAACCGTGATCGACCCGGATGCCCTCAATGTCTGGAACGAACAGCGCCTGGTAGGCTACCTGTGGCGAAATCGGATCGGCTACCTCGGTTTTCGTTATGATCCCGCCTGGATCACTAGCGGCGGCTTCGCCATCTCATGCAGCCTGCCACTAAGCACCGATAACTTCGTGCCGGAAGACGGTGTCGCACACCGCTTCTTTGCCAACCTGCTGCCGGAAGGCGGCGTTCGCGATCACATCGTTCGTGATCTGAAGATCTCGAATACCGACTTCGACTTATTGCGCGCCATTGGCGGCGAGTGCGCTGGTGCGCTGTCGATCTTTCCGGTGGAACAAATCCCTTCTGGTGCGCGCAATTACCACCCCCTCTCGGATGAAGAACTGGCCAACCTGATGGCCCGGCGCG
>CAZSOB010000120.1:0-4874 GCA_964608155.1 uncultured Desulfobulbia bacterium | reverse complement strand
CACCTCAATAAATTCAGTATCGGCAGCAATTTTAAGACTACGGTCGATATCCATAGCGGCTCCCCTCCGTCCCCCTGCCTCAATCTACAGCGGTATGCGGATCATCCCCTTCATGGTCAACGGCATACTGAAACATAACTCCGATAGCCTTGGCCAGCTTCTCCTTCCGAAGTTCCAGGCTGGCATCCACCTCGCCAAAATCAGTCTCTAATAAGCAGCCGCCTTCGGTAATCAGCGGGTCATCAACCATCTCCAGATTTTTGACCCGAACCAATAATTCGGGATCATCAAGGCCAGACTCCTTCAGGCGCTCCAGGTCATCGGGGTGCAGATGCACGGTAACATTTGAATTTTCAACAACATAGCCCAGGGCCGCCTTGAGACAGGCCACAATCACCCGCGGATTAACCGAGACCTCGTGGAATAGAATCCTCTCCAGAAGCGCCTGAACAACGAGCTCAACACCCTTTTGATATTCGGCATACAACTGACTGCGTTCCTTTGATATCAGATGCAGCAGTTCATCAATCAGGCCGGATTTACGGCGCAGCTCCACCCTGCCGGCCTCCAGAGCCTCCTCACGACCGGCGGCAAAGCCCCGGTCACGGGCCTCCTTCTCAATCTCGGTGACCCGCCCCTGTGCCTCGGCTACCATGACGGCACAACGTTTCTTTGTTTCCTCCCGCTCCTGGCGGAGAACGGTCATAGCATCAACAATCTCCTGGCGATCATTGCGCCACAGAGAATCAAAACTCCGAAATGTTTCCTGCTCAAGATCGGCAAGCCCCGGCCTGCTCGTTAATATATCCGGGGCCGCCGCCCCTGGGGGGCCCGTTTTAATCACCTTAGACAAATTCATCATCCCCTCCACCACCGCCTGACAACTGAACTTTACCCTCCTGCTCAAGACGTTTGGCAATTTTCAAAATGGCCTGCTGAGCCGTCTCAACATCCTTCAGACGGGTCGGCCCCATGATTTCCATATCCTCCTTCAACATCTCCACGGCCCGCTGCGACATATTCTTAAATATCTTATCCTTTAAATCTTCTGAGGCGGTCTTTAAGGCCAGCTTCAAGTCATCGGTACTGACCTCCTTCAGAACTGCCATGATCCCGCGGTCATCCACCCCGATAAGATCTTCAAAGACAAACATCAATTTGCGAATCTCGTCAGCCAGCTCCTCCCTCTGTTCCTCAACTCCTTCTAAAATGGAGGCCTCTAAGCCGCGATCGGCGTTGTTCAATATCTCAGCCACCGCCTCAACCCCTCCGAGCCGCTGGCCCTCCATACCCTCTACCGACAACAGTTCTTCCTGGAGTACCCGATCAATTTCCACCAGAATTTCCGGACTCACCTTATCCAGTTCACTCATCCGCATAATGACCTCTATGCGCTGTTCTTCCTTCAATTCACCAAGAATTACCGCGGCCTGGCTCTGCTCAAGAACCGCCAGCATCAAAGCGATAGTCTGCGGATGCTCGTTGCGGAGGAAGTTAACCAAGATCTGGGGCTCCAGTTTACGGGCCTTCTGAAAGAGGGTAAGACGCCAGTCAGAATGAATTTCCTCTAAAATTTCATTGGCCTTATCACTGTGCAGGGCCTTTTTAAGAGCTGATTCAAGCATATCGTCGCCGGAGAGGAAAAGATCATCAGCTCCCCCGGAGTCGGAACGAAACTCCTTTAAAAGACTGGCAATATCATCCTTGTCAACATGATCCATCTTGGCCATCTGCCGGCCAACAGACTTAATTTCATCATCCTCCAGCCTCTGAAAGACCTTGGCGACAAAATCATCTCCCAGGGTCAGCATGAATATAGCAGCCTTCTCCGGGCCTGACAGTTCAGACTGCGATTGTTCCTTTTTAGCCATATGTTACGCCCCTTCTCTAAGCCATCTTCGCACCAGATCAGCCGCCCGGTCCGGATCACTCTGCGCCAGTTTGTATATCTTTTCCTTATCACTCATACCCTTGCTGGGCAGAGTCAGATCCTCTTCCTTTTCACCGCCCTCCGGGCCGCCAGCCGTGGAAAGCCGGGATGCCGCCAGCATGGCCTGTTTCTGCTCTTCAAGCTGTTTATTTGATAATAGCCTGAAAAAGGGACGAGCGGCAAACAAAATAAAGCAGACAGCGAGAATAAGATACATAATCGGCTGCGCGAGACGAATCACTAATTGCTGCCATTTATTGCCGCCCCCGGTACTTTCCTCCTGAATCTTTGAGGTGAAAAAGGGCATACTAACTACCTCAATGGTATCACCCCGATCCGGATCTAAACCCACAGCCTTTTGAGCCATGCGGGTAAAATTGGCGAGTTCCACCTTGGAGCGCGGCTCATACTTCGATATCATCCGGCCGTCCGGCCCCTTAACCATTTTATAGTTGCCATCAACCAGCAGGGCCACGGTCATCTTCTTTATTGTCCCCACCGAGTCTTTTATCTTCTTTACGGTCTTGCTGATCTCATAATTCCGGGTTACGGAATTACGAGTACTGCCACTACCGTTAGAACCGCCCCCAGCCGCGCCGCTAAAGGTGGCAAGATCACCCTTAACCCCGGGGATACCCTTGGCAGAACCACCATTCTGTTTATTCGATTCATTGGAAAGCTGCTCACTGCGTACTACCTGACCATCGGGATCGTATAATTCCTCGGTGGTATCCACCTGATTAAAATCGATATCGGCCGAGACCCTGGCAATAACCTTACCGACTCCCACCACCTCTTCAAACATGGTTTCCAGTTTCCGGCGCATATTGCTTTCCAGCTTCAGCTTATACTCAAGCTGATTGGAAGACAGCATCCCAGGCCCATCCGCCTCTTTCCTGAACAGCAGATGCCCAGCAGTATCCACCACGGTAATATTATTCTCGGTAAGACCGGAGACCGCGCAGGCCACCAGATTAACAATAGCCCTGATCTGGCCCTTGGTCAGTTTGCCCCGGCCGCGCATCTTAATACTCACTGAGGCCGAAGGCGGCCGTTGATCCTCAACAAATACCGATTCCTTGGGCAGAGCAAGATGCACTCTGGCCGCGCTTACCTGCTGAAACTGCCTGATGGTACGAGCCAGTTCGCCCTGTAAGGCCCGCTGATAATTCAGCTTCTGGACAAAATCTGTCACCCCGAGATTACTGCGGTCAAAAATTTCAAAGCCCACCCCGCCGCCGCGGGGCAGCCCGTCACCGGCCAGGGTTAGTCTGGTGTTAAGCACCACATCTTCCGGCACCTTGATGGCCGTGCCATTAGCAGCCAATTTATAGGGTACATTCTGATCCTTTAATTTGGCGACTATCTCAGCGGCATCCGGCTCCGTAAGGGAAGAAAACAGCACCCCGTAATTCCCGCCGCTGCCGCTGTCATGCCCCATAATCAGCGCCAGAGTTATGACCACGGCCGCCAGTACCAGACCGCCGGCAATTTTTTGAATAGGTGGCAATTCAGTAATAATTGACCATATCTGTTCTAACATCTCTTTTGGACTAGCCATTACCTCTCCTTCTTGTAACTATTCAGCTAAAGCCTAAAAACTTCCCAAAACCATGAGCCGTAACCGCTCAGTTAAGCGCAGATTCCGGATGTGCCCAAGATGTGGTTGATAATGCCCTCCAGCAGATAAGCGAACGAAGTGAGACTTCGAGACTCCGGTATGCTGGAGGGCATTATCGGGCTGCTCACGTAGTGGTGTACGCCTTCACCCTGTAATCAATTACTATTGATGGACTCGTAAAAAGTCCATCACACACTTATGATGGCTAAGTCAGCTAAGCGAAGACTGCGAGGCGTGGTGGTTCGGCAGGGCTTCGGCCATACATATGGTATGCCGAAGGTCTGCCGAACCGCCACAACGCAGTAGATCGGACTTTTTACGACGCCATTACTATTTAGAGACTAAAAATCAACCGCCTTCTAAAGCTGCATCCTCATTATCTCCTTATAGGCATCGATAACCTTGCCCTGCACCTTGGTGAGCATGCGGAAGGACAATCCCGCTTTTTCTATGGCAATCATAGTCTCATGAATATTTGACTGCTTACCAGCCATGAGGCCCTCGGAGAGTGAGGACGCCTCCTCTATCTGTTTGTTCACCGCCCCCACCGACTCCTCAAGAATACGGCCAAACCCACTGCCCGAAGTCTTAGGCGGCCCTGATAGTGGCGATACCTGCCGCCCGGGAGGAGACACTGGAGTTAATAATAATTTATTCATAATTTTTCATCCTTCCAGAATCAGGCCTTAAAAGCTCTGCCGGATTTACGATTTAACGATAATCAACCTGGGTGGCTAAAACTGATACGTCCTGCGCGCTAACGGATTATATCCAAGGCCCTCAGGGCCATGGCCTTAATGGCATCCAAGGCCGCGACATTGGCATCATAATCCCGCCGGGCGCTCATCATATCTACCATCTGCTCCGCCGTATTGACATTGGGCATTTTGACCATGCCATTGGCATCGGCATCGGGATGGGAGGGGTCGTAAATCTCCTTGAATGGCGTTTTGTCATTCACCACCTCCACCACCTCTACCTTACGAAGCCTATTCCCAATTCCATCCATGGTATCCTGAAAACCGCCCTGCAGGGGCTGGGCTTTAAAAACTACGGATTTAGCCCGATAGGGGCCGCCTTCAATGGTTCTGGTTGTATTGGCATTGGCCAGATTCATTGAAGCGATATTAATTCTGGTTCGTTCCGCCTTCAGGGCCGAACCGCTGATGTCCATTGCGGTCATAAAATCCATGGTTTATTTACCTCCTTCGTCAATGGCATATCTAAGATATTCAAATTTTTTGGCTAAAATCTTCGTCGTCACCCGATACATCAATTGATTCTGCGAGAGATGGAGCATCTCCTCATCTAAATCCACCGGCC
>CAZSOB010000119.1:0-4899 GCA_964608155.1 uncultured Desulfobulbia bacterium | reverse complement strand
TACACTCCGGTGGTTATTGTTACTTTTAGACATCACGCTGAATAGTTACGATTATTCTTTCTTAATCACACCATTTTCAATGCACCAACTATAAGAGGAAAGGGGGGACGACCTTAAAGATTCAAATAAATCAACCTTCCAGTTGATAGCCCCTTT
Source organism: uncultured Desulfobulbia bacterium (assembly GCA_964608155.1). GTDB lineage: Bacteria > Desulfobacterota > Desulfobulbia > Desulfobulbales > VMSU01 > JAADIV01. The sequence goes on along the minus strand of CAZSOB010000119.1, from coordinate 4,743 downwards.
CCTTTGCCATTTTCTCCCCTCGCTCAGAATATGTTTTATGCCAAAATATTTAATTATTTAAGGTCGTCCCCTATCTGCTCCTATCTGCTCAATAGAATACCTCTGGTACGCTCGTATTGGCGTATTGCTATACGTCCAACCTGTGTATTCAATCAAAGCATTTCACGTTCTGCCACTGCCACCTGTACAGGTGAACGGTCAGTCTCCTGCCAGCGTTTAATAAAATTTTTCACCTGGGGATCAGCCGCGTCTTTTTCTAGATCCATGACAAAGGCCGGTGAGACCGGACTATAGAGTAATTCCGCCTGGATAAGGCCTGGGGATGATGCCTTTAGCCTCACCTTATAGGTGGTTATATCCCCCTTGCCGGTGAAGTTCCTGTCTGTGGCCGCTTGGCCGTAGACCTTGATGTCTGCCGCCGCCTTATCCTTGTTAAAGCCCCGCGGCAGCAGACGGTTATCCTTTAAAAAGCTTGCGGCCCGTAACAGGGTATAGGTCACCCTGCCGTCACTGTTGGCCATGATGGTTTCATATATCTGCACCTGTTTCGGGCTGGTTATCACCTTGTAGTGAGGCTCGTAGGTATTTATATTTACATCGTTGTCATTGCCGGCGATCAAGTCCCCTTTAAGCGGCCGGCCGGATTCAAAGAGTATATTACCGGCCTTATCACGCACAGAGAAATGAATCCAGGCCCGGCGGCCGGGAATGCCGGTGGGAAATTTATGACCAGCCATGTTGCTGACCTCAACCTCGGCGGTTAATCTGGTTCCCTCGCGCCTGACTTTGATAATTTTAACCTGGGCCGTTTTATCCTGGAGCTGTTTAATTGTTCTTTTGATAGTGGCGCTGAAATCAGCGCTGGAGGCGGTGAGTTTGAGAGCCTGGATGTTTTGGCGCATAAGGCGGAGCATGGTAATATTGCCGCCCACAAAATGATGCTGAGCAAAATTTTCTCTGGCCGGGGCGCCGGATGGGGCTGCTACCTGTACCCGGCCCTGGGCCATGGGCATATGACAGCCCTGGCAGGTGGATTTATCTCCTTGTTGGCTGAAAACACTGGCCTGCCACTCAAGGTAAGGTGTCTGTTCCGGGAAGGTTCCAGCCACTTTGCCTCTGGCATCCACAAAGGGGGTATAGAGGGTGTGACAGGTGGCGCAGAGGCCGGAATCTGTCATCTGCTTACCCTGTACAACGGTATAACCAACGCTGGAACGCATTATTTGCTGGGAAGGATTCTGGTGGGGGCCGTATATTCTACGTTCGGGTTTGCTTCCTTTCCTGTCGATGACGTATTGGCCGCTGAAGCTTGCCGGCCGGCCTAAATTGTCGGCCTTGATCTGATGACAAAGACTGCAGGAGACCCCGTCCATGGCAGCCTTATGCAGCTTATTATCCGGGTCGGCAAAGCCCGGTTTTATGGCTATAGGCTCTTCGGTTCTCTCGGCCTCTAACTCGGCCATGGGCATATGGCAGGCGGCGCATTTCTTCTCAATGAGCTTTTTGAGGGCCGGATTACGGCGGATCTCGGAGATTACCTTGGCCATCCACAGCGGGTCGTTGGCGGCATTGGCCATCATGGTACTGCGCCAATGCGATTTAATGGAGACGTTGCTGCCCTTCTCGTCCACCAACAGGTCATGGCATATGGCGCAGTCAGCGGAACCGGTAAACCAGGGGCTGGCAAACCGGATGAGGGGCTGACCGTTGTAAACCCTGGCCTCACTGGCCCGTGGCGTGAGGCATAATATGGCGGTCACGAGTAAAAACACCAATTCAATTTTTGATAATAACCTTATCTGTCTGTTTTTCACCTTGCGCCTCCTTATTCTTATCTTTTATCTTGTTGGGAACAATCGGGAACAATCGGGAACACAGAATCATTGTACCCACTGTTCCGCTCCATGTTATTCAGCGCGAAAATAATCGGCAGGCATGTTTTTATGCTGACGAAGATTACCTGTTCTATCTTGAGTGGTTGTAGGAATATGCTGGTAGTACAGGCTGTCTTGTTCATGCCTATGCTTTGATGACAAATCATGTTCATCTTCTGTTTACTCCTAATAAGCCCGATAGTGCCGGAAATCTCATGAAACGCCTGGGCCAGCGTTATGTTCAGTACGTCAACCGTACCTATAAACATAAACGCAGCGGCACTCTCTAAGAGGGGGGAGATCTCGTTCCTCCATTATTCAGCAGGACGAGTATCTTTTAAGATGCCAGCGCTATATTGAATAAAATCCTGTACGTGCAGGGATTGTCGAGCATCCCGGTGAATATCGCTGGTCAAGTTATCAGGTTAACGGCCAGGGATGCAGTTTTGAGCTGGTGAGCCCCGCCCTCTTTATCAATCCCTTGGCCGGACAGCTTTAAAAGACAGGATGCGTATCGTGAACTGTTTCGTAATGAACTGGAGCCGGGCGAGATTGATGCAATACGGAAGGCAACTAACGGGAATTTTGCACTTGGAAACAGTCAGTTTAAACAGGAAATCAGTGAAATTCCTGGTCGTCGGGTAACTCCCGGCAAGGCAGGGCGACCACGCAAGAAAAACAGCACCCGTCCAGCTCGATCAATCGTGGTCTTTCTCCTATTTATTCTCCTATTTGTTCGCCTCTAAAAACCTACTAACACGAGTCTGCGAGTGGTAATGACCAAAAAGGTGCTTTAAAGGTAACTATTCAGCACAATGCCTAAAAGTAACGATAACCCCAGAGCGTAGACTCCGAGCTGGGGTGCTGCTGAATAGTTACCTTTAAAACAGCAATTTCATGAAGTCTGACGTATTTTAATTCGGAGAGAATCCGGTGTAATAAAAAGAACGACAACACTAAGTATGTTATATAGTTTTCAGATATCCACTATAACCTGAAAAAGTGGATAATCAAACTCATAGTATGTTACCTTTTAGGCATCATGCTAAATAGTTACCATTAATGATCGATAGTTACGAGAACAGGATAATCGTCGCATGATTCAAATTCCAGCCGTTCTTCACAGGCATACACGACCTTTTACTGAACAAAAAGGTGTTAAGGTTGTATAGATCTCCTCTGAAGATAAAAAAATTTAAGTTTGTTATTCAAAGTCCGATATGGTAATTAGATAATAGGGTAAGATAACATTATTGGTCACGTATTGGCCAGAGGCGAAGTTGGCAGCGATGGAACGATATAATGTTGAAGGGGGTACTGTATGAAAATAGGTGATTTTATACCCCAGATCAAGACAGATAACAAAATCAGCAAGGCCAGAGGTGCTCGGGGGGCGGAATCCTCCGCTGCCTCCGTGGTTGGTGATCGTGTGGATATTTCCGCTGGTTCGCTTGATGTGCAAAAGATGAAAGGGATCATCCAAAATACCCCCGACCTGCGCATGGATAGAGTACAGGCTTTAAAGGAACAGATTGAGCGCGGCGAATATGAGGTTGACCCCTATCGGGTGGCTGACAAGATGCTCATGAACCTGCTTTCTGAAAGTGAATTTATAAAATAGCCCCCGTTTTTACAGAGATATGGAAAAGGCGACGGATTTAATTCCGCCGCCTTTTTTTTATCTGGCCTCCGGCGGGAACAACGCCGTAATTTCTTTTTCATTTGCTCCGCAAATCCCCCGTTCCGTAATCAGGCCGGATATCAGCCGGGCCGGGGTGACATCAAAGCCGTAATTTGCCCCTCTGGTATGGGGCGGAGCGATTGCCACTCTGGTTAGGCCGCCATCGTCAAGGGCGCCGCTGACGTATCTGATTTCCGCGTCGGAACGTTCTTCAATGGGAATTTCCGCCAGGCCGTCACATATCTGCCAGTCAAAGGTGGAAGAGGGCAGGGCCACGTAAAATGGCACCCCGTTGTCATGGGCTGCCAGGGCCTTTAAATAGGTGCCTATCTTATTCGCCACATCCCCGCAACGCGTGGTACGATCCGTGCCGACAATTACCAGATCCACCATGCCGTGCTGCATAAGATGGCCGCCGGTATTATCGGCGATGAGGGTATGCGGTACCCCCTCCTGCCCCAGTTCCCAGGCCGTAAGCCGGGAACCCTGCAGCCAGGGGCGGGTTTCATCCACCCAGACATGGAGATCAATCCCGGCCTTATGCGCGGCATAGATGGGAGCCGTGGCCGAGCCGTAATCAACAAAGGCCAGCCAGCCCGCGTTGCAATGGGTAAGTATATTTACCGGGCCTTGTTTCTTGCGGCTGATGTCTTTGATAATTTCCAGGCCGTACCCCCCCAGACGGCGGCAATAGTCGGCGTCCTCATCGGCTATTTTGCGGGCCTCAGCCAGAGCCCGGCGCTCTTTTGCCGCCGGGGTGGATTCCTCGTTAATTGCCTGTTGCATCCGGTTTACGGCCCAGGCGAGATTACGGGCCGTGGGGCGGGTGGCGGTGAGGACTGCCGCCGCCCGCCGCAGATAATCCGGATCATCCGGCGGGCTTTGCACCTGGGCCATGTACATTCCGAATCCGGCCGCGGCCCCGATGAGCCCGGCGCCTCTGACGTGCATATCTCTGATTGCGGCGGCGAAATCATCGACGGTTCGTAGTTCTTCCACCACGAATTGATGAGGCAGGAGACGCTGGTCAATAATTTTAACGAGATGGGGGCTTTCTTCGTCAATCCAGATTGTGCGGTATGGCTTACCATTAACTTTCATGTAAATTTACCATTGGTTTAATGTTATAATTAGGTAACTATTCAGCAGCCCCCCATCTTCGCCCATTTAGGCCTTCTCGAATACCAA
>CAZSOB010000118.1:0-4933 GCA_964608155.1 uncultured Desulfobulbia bacterium | reverse complement strand
CTTAAAGTACTTGGGAGTAGAAATTAAATAGTGTACGTTTTACACGACTTTCAGGTTATAAAGGGCCTCCATCCGCTTAGACTGCCAATCCGGCTTTGACCAATACCCATCTCCCATGGCCCAATCGGGGCGGTAGAAGGTGCGGGCTATCTCCAGGCCGGAGCTGGTGAGACGCTGGAACTCCACGGCCCGCCACGCATCATTCATCCCCTCTTCCTCCGCTTCCGGCATATAGCAAAAGGCATGATATACAGCATTAAAACCCTTGAAATCAGGCTGGACAATCTGCTTGCGGTCAACGGTAATTGTTACCGCCGCCTGGGTGGTTAGAGGCTGCCATAAAATCAGCAGAATAATGATTAAAATTTTGAATTTGGTTTTCATTTATTTGTCTTGCCAAAATCAGACGAAAATAGTAGATTAAAAAATTCTCAAATTTAAATAAATTATTACTGTTATAAGAGGAGTTCGTTATGTCTAAAATGTGTGAAATATGTGGTAAAAAGCCAGTATCCGGCAATAATGTCAGCCACGCCCACAACAAGACCCGCCGCCGCTGGCTGCCCAATTTGAAAACGGTTAGAGTTGCTGATGGCGGTGGTAATGCCAAACGGATTACCGTCTGCACCCGCTGTATCCGTTCCGGAGCCGTTACCAAGCCGGTCGTAAATTTAAAATAACGTATCGGCAGAGAATAAGCGTTGTCCTCATCGCGATGACGACGCTTATTACCCCCTCTCGGCTTCCAGCACATCCTCCATTTGCCTTATCTGTTGCAGAATAGCATTTAACTGTCGCCGTCCGGAGACATTTACCACTATACCGATATGGGCCTGGCCGCTATTTTTTGAGGTGTGGGCCTCCACATCCATAATTTGCGCCCCGTCACTGTTGTTGATCACGTTACATAAATTGACCAGCAGACCCTTGCTGTTATGGGCCATAATCTGGATTCTTGACTTGAGCGCCTGGTGTGAATCAGCGGCCCATTCCACCGCCACGTGACGTTGGGGGTCGGTGGCCAAAAAGTTTCGACAGCCCGCCTTGTGTACCGAAACTCCGCGTCCGGAGGTAATAAAACCGACAATCTCATCGCCCGGCATCGGCATGCAGCAATTACTGATCTTTGTCATCATATTATCAATACCGTCAATTTTTACGAGATTGTTGTCGTCTCCTTGTCTGCTCCCGGCCTTTTTTTTCGCTCCCGTGGGCAGACATTTCGTTAACTCGGTAATGTCAGTCTTCTCTGCCTTTAATTCCGGTGGTTCAAAGGCTCCGGTTAATTGGGCTACGGTAATTTCCCCGCTTCCCACCCGACGCAGCAAGTCGTCGAGATGATGACTGTTGAACTTTTTGAGTAAATTCTGCAGATGGCCGGTTTTTATAAGCCGTTTGATACTTAGATTATGGTGGCGCAATTCCCGTTCACAGATGTCACGGCCGTCTTCCAGAAAACGGTTTTTCTCTTCCTGCTTCAACCAATGACGAATGCGGCTGCGCGCCCGGCTGGTTTTGGATAAGGCTAGCCAGCCCTGATTGGGGTGCTGGTGGGGTGAGGTTATAATTTCAATAACATCGCCATTCTGGATGGCATATTTCAGGGGTACGATACGGCCGTCAATCTTGGCCCCCACACAATGATGACCCACATCGGTGTGAATGCTGTAGGCAAAATCAAGGGGGCTGCTGCCTGAAGGCAGCTCCTTGACATCACCGTTGGGGGTCAGAGCATAAACCGTTGAATAATCTAGCTCATCGCGTACCGTATCCAGGAACTCACGGGCATCATCCACCTCTTGCAGGCTTTGTACCAGTTGCTTCAGCCATTGAAACATGTGGGCGTCTTTCTGGGAGATGGCTGCCCCCTCTTTATAGGCCCAGTGAGCGGCGATGCCGTCATTGGCAATCTCGTCCATCTTTTCTGTTCGGATTTGGATCTCCATAAAATCGCCGTGCGGGCCGATTACCGAGGTGTGAAGGGACTGATAGAGATTGGCTTTGGGCGAGCTGATAAAATCCTTGAAACGGCTGGCTACCGGCTGCCAGAGGGAATGAACAATACCCATAACCTCATAACACTGACCAACCTCCTGAACAATGACCCGGAAGGCGACCTTGTCGTAGACCTTATCCACGGAAATATTCTGCACCACCAGTTTACGATAGATGCTGTAAAGGTGTTTGGGCCGCCCCAGCACTCTGAAATTCTTAATGCTCTGGGCCGAAATTTTGGCGGTGAGGATTGATTTTGTCTTCTCAACAAATTTTTCCCGCTCCGGCAGAGACATCCGGATTTTTTCATTTAATTCAGCGTATTGTTCGGGGTATAGATAGCGGAAGGCCGCGTCCTCAAGTTCCCTTTTCACCAAGTCAAGGCCTAAGCGGCTGGCCAGGGGGGCGTACAGATCCATGCTGTCACGGGCCAGTTCCTGCTGGCGGGCGACGGGGACGTACTCCAAGGTCTGCATGTCGTGGAGATGGTCAGCCAGCTTCACCAGCAATACCCGGATATCGGCTGAGATGGCGAGCAACATTTTTTTGACGTTTTCTGCCTTGTAATCCAGACGGCTTTTAAATTGAATATCGTCAATTTTGGTGGCTCCGTGGACTATTGAGGCCACTTCCGAACCGAATAAATCCCGCAGTTCTGCTTCCGAGGAACGGGGTGGAGAGCCACGCAGAACCTTATGCAGCAGGCCTGAGATTACCGTGGGCGCGTCGAGACGCAGAGAAACCAGGATATGGGCCACGGCGAGGGGATGGGTTATGTAAGGCTTGCCGGAGAGCCGGGCCGGATTGTCGGCATAGGCCTTAACGGCGTAGTCATAGGCCTTTTTGATCAGCCGGATATTTTCCTCCGGCATATAGAGCCCGGCCTGGGTTAATATATTGTTTATAACAGGCATGATGTTATTGGCGGGGATTTCAGGGCCGCAGAAGTTTCATTAGTTGGGAAAGGGCTTCATCAAGGGCCACGTCCCGCGTCTTGGCAGTCCGCCGTTCACGGATCTCCACGATTCCTTCTTTGGTAAGGCGTTTGCCTATGGTCAGCCGCCAGGGGATGCCCAGCAGATCGGCATCTTTAAATTTACTGCCCGGCCGTTCGTCCCGATCATCTATCAGGACATCAATGCCCTTATGACGCAGGGCCTGATAAAGCTCCTCGGCCGCCTTGCTGATCTCTTCATCCCTGGGAGACAGGTTCAGGATAATTACCGCCGCGGGGGCGATGGGCAGGGGCCAGATCATGCCGTCCTTATCATGATTCTGCTCAATGGCCGCCGCTGCCACCCGGCTGACGCCGATACCATAACAACCCATGACAAAGGGGTTTTCCCGGCCCTCTTCGTTGAGAAATACGGCATGCAGAGCCTTGCTGTAGGCGGTGCCCAGTTTAAAGATATGCCCCACCTCGATGCCGCGGGTAAGCTGCAGTGCTGCACCGCACTGCGGACAGCGGTCATCTTCGGTAATTACCCGTAGATCAGCCACCCTTTCAATCTCGAAATCCCGGCCGTGATTGGCATTGATAAAATGATGGTTTTTCTCATTGGCGCCAATGGCGAAATTGCTCAAGCTCATAACCTCGCGGTCAGCCACTAAGGGCACCTTGATTCCCACCGGGCCAATATAGCCGCTGGGTACGCCCACAGCGTCAAAACATTCCTGGTCAGAGGCCAGCTCTACCTCGTCTGCTTTAAGGAAGTTTTTTAATTTGACCGGCTGGACTTCGTGATCACCGCGCAGGAGGACGGCCACCGGCTTGCCATCGGCCATGAAGATCATGGTTTTGACTAATTGCCGCGGCGAAATGCGCAGAAATTCCGTAACCGCCGCCACCTTACGTTTGCCGGGGGTAGTTACCTTCTCCATGGTCAGGAGCTCTGGATTTTTAAGGGCAGGCGGCGGCATGCAGGCAGCCTTCTCCATATTGGCGGCGTAAGAGCATTTGGGGCAGATCACCAGGGTGTCTTCACCTGTGGCGGCCAACACCATAAACTCGTGGGAGAAGCTGCCGCCAATGGTGCCGGTATCGGCCTCTACGGCCCGAAATTTAAGGCCGCAGCGCTCAAAGATACGGTGATAGGCGTAACGCATCTTCTCGTAGGTCGCTAAAGCCGCTTCGTCGTCGGAGTCAAAGCTGTAGGCGTCCTTCATAATGAATTCTCGCCCCCGCATCAGGCCGAAACGGGGTCGGATCTCGTCCCGGAACTTGGTCTGAATCTGATAAAGATTCAGGGGAAGAGAGCGGTAAGAATGGACGTTATTGCGTACCAGGTCGGTGATAACTTCTTCGTGGGTGGGGCCCAGACATGATTCCCGTCCGTGACGATCCCGGAAGCGCAAAAGCTCCGGCCCGTATTTTTTCAGCCGTCCGGACTCCTCCCAGAGATCAGCGGGCTGCACCATGGGCAGCAGCACCTCCTGAGCTCCGGCGGCGTTCATCTCCTGGCGGACAATATGCTCAATCTTCTTTAAAACCGCCAGCCCCAGGGGCAGGTATGAATAAATACCGGTACTTAATTTTCTGATAAAACCGGCCCGCAGCATCAATTTATGGCTTATTACCTCGGCTTCGGCCGGGTTTTCCCTGAGAGTGGGGATGAGCATTTCACTAAAACGCATAATTTTTTCCTTTTATTATTTGGTAACTTGGTTGGAGTACAAAAAAAGGGTAACTATTCAGCAGCACCCCATCCGGAGTCTCGCAAGCTCGCTTACCTGCGGCCGAATAGTTACTCCATTTTCTTTAATTCCTTTACAAAGGCCGCAAATAATTGATCCTCCGGCACCTTCTTGAACAATTTCCCTTTCTTGAAGATGATTCCAAGGCCGTTGCCGCCAGCCAGTCCCAAATCTGCCTCCCGGGCCTCCCCTGGGCCGTTGACCACGCAGCCCATAACCGCGATTTTTAAATTGGTTTTAACGG
>CAZSOB010000117.1:0-4957 GCA_964608155.1 uncultured Desulfobulbia bacterium | reverse complement strand
AAATTTTTCTTAAGGGCTGATCCGTACCAAGATGGCCGCCAGCCTCCTTGGCCTCGACAATAATAGCCGCCGCCCCCAGCTTCTCGGCCAGGCGGGCAAAGGCGGGAGTGGAGACAATTGACACGATGGGGGTATTATATTTCTTGCCGACCTTGAATATATCACGAGAAAAACCGGCTCCGGTAACAATGATGTCTACCCCGGCCTCAATAGAACCCATGACAAGATTGTAAAAATTCTTCATGGCGAACATAATATTAACGGCTATAATACCCTTGGTGGCCTTCCTGGCCCGGGCAATGTCCTCTTTCAGCTCCGATACCGGCAGCCCGGAGCCGCCAATAGTACCGATTCCACCGCATTCGGAGACCGGCGCGGCCAGGGCGGAGGTAGAAACTCTGATAGACATGCCGCCTTGAATCAGGGGGATAGGCGCAGTATATTGACCAATAGTCAAAGAGGGTAATTTCATTCAGCAGAACTCCGGCCAGCGGCAACGGCCGCTATGGTTAATAATTTATTGTTTATTGGTAACTATTCAGGTACAAGCGGAAAACTGCCCTAAACTGTGAGCTGAATAGTTTATTGTTTAAAACAAGTAAAAGAATAGAAGAGTCTCATATAATGCAACTCTTGACCATGTTTGTCAAGGATGTTAGGCGTACTGAGCCGAAATACAGAAAACCACGGGATATAATTATGCGGGTTGAACCAAGTGCAATTGGCTTTGACATTGACGGCGTAGTGGCCGACACCACTGAGGCCTTTCTTCGTATTTTGAATACAAAATACGGGATCAGCGGGATTAAAGCGGCTGATATTGTTGAATTTGACGTCTGTCAATGCCTCGACATTGATCCTGAAATAGTAGAGGGAGCCTTTGCCGTCCTGCTGACCGATCCGCTGGCGGCAGAAATGCGGCCTCTGCCTGGGGCCATATCCGTCCTCCAGTGCCTGGGACGGCAGGCCCCGCTTACCTTCATAACCGCCCGCCCGCTGCACCGGCCCATTGCCGACTGGCTATTCCATATCCTGGGCCGCGAAACATTTCAACGCTGCAGTTTAATTGCCATGGGCAACCACGATGACAAGGCCCGCCATATCAGGCAGGCGGGCCTGGATTATTTTGTCGATGACCGCTATGAGACCTGCGTAGAATTGGAACGCCAAGATGATATAACCCCTCTGGTCTTCAGCCAGCCCTGGAACAGGGGGCGTCATCAGTTGCGCAGTGTATCGTCATGGCTGGAGATCGCGGAATTATGTCATTTATAATCTGCCCTCATTGCGGCCGCAATACCGGTGAATACAAGGCTCCCAAGCCTACGGTTGATATAATTATCGAGATTGGCGGCGGTATAATTCTTATTGAACGCCGCAATCCACCTCTCGGCTGGGCCCTGCCGGGCGGTTTTGTCGATTATGGTGAATCCTTAGAGCAGGCCGCGGTTCGTGAGGCCCGGGAAGAAACCGATCTTGATGTGACCCTGACAAGGCAGTTAGGGACTTACTCCGATCCCAGGCGTGACAGCCGTCTTCATACCATAAGCACGGTCTTCACCGCCCAGGCCGACGGCATTCCTCACGGCCGCGATGACGCCAGGCAGGCCCTGGTATATTACCCCAACAACCTGCCGACTCTGGTCTTCGATCACCAGGCTATTCTCCAGGACTATTTCGCCTCAGAAGATAAAAAACACGGGCTTAGTCCAGCCGCCATTTATCACAGAAAAGCGAATTCCAAAATAAAATATTGAAATATCCTTTCCGGTCTGGTATAAAACTCTATTCTAAAATAGAACAGGAGGCTTGTCTTTAATGGGAAACAATGTAACAGAAACCACAGAACAGGTTCAGTCCGCGCCTGACGTTGAGAGCGTCGAAGCGGTAAGCGCCAGTCAATTTGACAACATAAGTGATGATGCCAGCTTCGCCGATTTATTTGAGGACAGCTTAAAGGTTGCCAATGTCGGAGAGGTTGTACCCGGTACGGTTATTGACTTCATCAGTCAAATGGCGGTTGTTGATATCGGCGATAAATCCGAGGCCATGATCTCCCTGTCGGAGTTTAAAAACGACGGCGAACAGTTGGAGGTTCATGTCGGTGATGTCTTTGATGTCTTTGTTGAAAAGCGTGAAAAAGACGGCGGTCTCTGTCTGTCGCGCGAAAAGGCTATTGCAATAAAGGTCTGGGAGGCTATTGCCCAGATTCAGGCGGATGACGGTACCATCCCGGGGGTTATTGAGAACCGGGTCAAGGGCGGTCTTTCCGTTGATATAGGAGTACCGGCCTTTTTACCTTATTCGCAGATTGATCTGCGGCCGGTTAAGGATCTGGATGCCATGCTGGGCCAGACCTATGATTTCAAAATTTTAAAATATAACCGCAAACGTAACAACGTGGTTATCTCCCGCCGGGCCATTCTTGAGGAAGAGAGAAACAAACTGCGTGATGCCATGCGCGACTCTCTGCAGGAGGGCGCGGTTATCAAGGGTACCATTACCAATATCACTGATTACGGTATCTTCGTTGACCTGGGCGGCATGGACGGCCTCTGTCATATTACCGATCTCTCCTGGGGCCGGGTATCACATCCCTCCAAGATGTTTCAGGTCGGTGAAAATATAGATGTTAAGATCTTAAAATTCGATAAAGATTCCGGTAAGGTATCCCTCGGTGTTAAGCAGCTTAAGGAAGACCCGTGGTCAACTGTTCAGGAGCGTTATCCTGTGGGTACCAAGGCCAGCGGCAAGGTGGTTAGTATCACGGATTACGGGGTATTCGCCGAATTGGAAGAGGGTGTTGAAGGCCTGGCTCATATTTCAGAGATGACCTGGTCAAAAAAGGCCAAACATCCCTCCAAGCTGGTTGCCATGGGTGATCAGATTGAGATAGTTATTCTCAATGTTGATGCTGCTGCCAAGCGTATATCCCTGGGCATGAAGCAGTTACAGCCTAATCCCTGGGATCTGGTTTCTGAGAATTACCCCGTGGGCTCCATCATTGAGGGTAAGGTTAAGAATATTACTGATTTTGGGGTATTCATTGGTATCGAAGAGGGCATTGACGGTCTTATTCATGTCTCCGACCTCTCTTGGACCGAGCGTATTAAACATCCTTCGGAAAAATACAGCAAGGGTGATACCCTGCAGGCCGTGGTCTTAAAAATTGACCGCGAAAATGAGCGATTCTCCCTCGGAGTCAAGCAGTTGGAACCCGATCCCTGGCAGGAGGCCGTGACCAAATATCCCGTAGGCAGCAAGATCACCGGTAAGATCACTAACGTCACGGATTTTGGAGTTTTTGTTGAGGTTGAGGACGGCATCGAGGGTTTGGTGCATGTCTCTGAGATCAGCGAAGACAAAATCAACAGTCCGGTTGGCCTCTATAAGGTCGGCCATGAGTTAGAGACCAGAGTAATTAATGTCTCAGCCAAGGATCGCAAGATAGGCCTGTCCATTAAAGCCCTGGCCGACAAGCAGGAGGATGTGCTTGAGGAGTATCAGAAGAAACAGACCAGCCCCTCTACTATTGGTGATCTCTTAAATGCCAAGAAGGAGGAGATTGCTGCCCAACAGCAGAACGAGGACGGCGATAAAAAAGAGACAGACGCCTGATTAAGGCGTTAATTCATAGTCATGGAGAAAAGGTTATTTCACCAGAGGCACCCCGTCGTGTTTGGTTTATTCGTTTTGACGGGTCTGTTCCTCTTCCTCTTTGGTGGAATAACCTTTTTTATTGCCCGTCTGATTCATCCCCAGGCCTATGAGACCACCCGTGTCAATGCCATTGGTGTTCTGCGTCTGCAGGGAGTTATTATGGATGCCGATAAGTCCATCAAGATATTGACCGACTTTCGCCGTAATCCCCATATCAAGGCCATAGTTGTACGGATAGACAGCCCTGGCGGAGCTGTGGGTGCCTCACAGGAAATATATGATGAAATCCGGCGGACGGCACGGGTAAAACCCGTGGTTGCCAGTATGCAGTCCGTGGCAGCTTCGGGGGCATATTACGCCGCCCTGGGGGCTACCCGCATTGTTGCTGATCCAGGAACCATAACCGGTAGTATCGGGGTTATTATCAAGTTCCCCAATTTGAAGAAAATGTTCGAGAAGATTGGCTATAAGACGGAAGTGGTAAAGAGCGGGATCAACAAGGATATTGGCTCCATGTCCCGCGATATGACTCCTGAAGAACGTCAGTTGCTCCAGAAGATGATTAATAACGTCCTTAAACAGTTTGTCGGAGCGGTGGCGCAGAGCCGCCATCTTACGGTGGCCAAGGTTAAAAAGATTGCCGATGGCCGGGTATTCACCGGCGAACAGGCCCTTGATCTGGGGCTGCTTGATAAACTCGGTAATTTCACCACAGCTGTTGAAATGGCGGCCAAACTTGGCGGTATTTCTGTTAAAAATCCCCCCCTGATCTATCCGGAAGACAACAAATTCGATCTTCTCCATTATCTCAGCGACATGAAGAGTCAGGTTCTCGGGAGTATGTTATGGAACAGGATGCCAGCCCTTATGTATCAAATCAATTAACCACCATGCTTAAAAAAGATATTATTAATTATATAGTGGAGAATGTGCCGTATTTGATGAAGCAGGATGCTTCGCGGGCGGTAAATATTATAATAACATCCCTGATTGAGGGGTTGAAAAACGGCCAGCGGGTTGAAATCAGGGGCTTTGGCAGTTTAAGTGTGCGTGAGCGCCGCCCAAAATCAGTACCTAATCCCAAAACCGGCAGGATAATGCATATTCCGGCCCGTAAATCAATTCATTTTACCATGAGTAAATCACTTAAAGAGCCGCTGATTAAAGGTTAATCAAGGATATCGCCCTGGGCCATGACTGCCGCAGTCAAAATGATCCGCTATCCCCCTTTCCCTCTCGCAGAATTACCGGCTCCGCTTTAGTCAAAGAGATAACGGTTGAGGGCTCTGGATATATT
>CAZSOB010000116.1:0-4973 GCA_964608155.1 uncultured Desulfobulbia bacterium | reverse complement strand
CGGTAATAATGACCCCGCCGTCCACCTCAAGGTTGGCGGCGGCGAAATATATCTCCTCGGTGCCGCAGAGACCGAGGTCTAAGATATCAACGCCCGCCGTCGTTAAGCCCTTAATTAAAGCTCTGCTTAAGGCGGGGCCGGAAAGGCGGATGTCGTGGCCCACCGCGAGACGCCGGGGCTTGAAACGGGCCGCCCAGGCCTGACCAATCCAGTAGGCCAGCTCTTCGTCAAGCTCTTCCGGCACCCGGCCCCGGATGTCATAGGCCTTGAAACAATCAATATTTTCTGGTTTATTTGTCATCTATAATATTTTGTAATCAGTTCACTAAGGGCACCACTTCCGTAGGTTGGGTTTCGCTACGCTCAACGCCAACCTACAGGTGAGTGATTTAACTAATGCAAATAAGACATCGTTGTGAAAAATGGTGAAACTTTAATTATTATGCAACCTATGGATAAATTAGCCGTTCTCTTTGAGGAGATGGAGACGGCCTATGACACGACCGCTCGTTTACTCGATTTCTCCTGTCAGGACTGCTCTGATAATTGCTGTAACAGCTATTTTCGCCATCATACCTATATTGAGTGGGCCTACCTGCGTCAGGGGCTTGCCGGCCTGTCTGCTGAACGGCGTGATGCCTGTTTGAGCCGGGCTGGAGAATATATCATCCAGGCGGAACAGATCCTGGCGCAGGGTGAGCGGCCGGAGATTATGTGCCCCTTAAATGATGAGGGGCGCTGCGGTTTATACACTCATCGCATGTTAATTTGCCGCTTACATGGGGTTCCTGCCAGGATGCGTTTTCCCAACGGCCAGCGCCGCACCTTCCCCGGTTGTTTCCGCTGTCAGGAGATTACCGAGGGGCGGGATAATGCCCCGGCCATGGATCGTACCCTGTTCTTTCAGCGTATGCTGCTCCTCGAGAAGGAGTTTACCAAGGCGTCGGTCGGTCTGCCGCGTCTTAAAATGAGTCTGGCTGAGATGCTGCTTAAACCGCTGCCGCCGGAATTATGAGATTTAGTCTCTGGTTAACCGGGGACAGAATGATTTTCGCAAACTGACGCGAAAATCATTCTGTCCCCTCCCTTATTGGCGGTCTGCTGGCGAAGGGGCTTGGGCTACGGTTTTATTTCTCCATTAATTGCCTCCTGAGAGGCTGGGGAATTAACGTTTCTCTACTGCCGGTTTTTCAGCTCCTTATCATCTCCGCTACCTGAAAGGCAATCTCTAAGCTCTGCTCGGCATTCAGGCGCGGATCACAGTTAGTGCAATAGTTCTCCTGGAGGTTCTGGGCCATGATGTTACGGCCGCCGCCCATACATTCCGTCACGTTATCACCGGTTAACTCAAAGTGGATGCCGCCTGGAATGGTGCCTTCGGCCCAGTGAATTTCAAAGAAACACTGA
The DNA here is from genome assembly GCA_964608155.1 of uncultured Desulfobulbia bacterium. Lineage (GTDB taxonomy): Bacteria > Desulfobacterota > Desulfobulbia > Desulfobulbales > VMSU01 > JAADIV01. Next base: position 3,566 of record CAZSOB010000116.1, on the reverse strand, counting down.
ATTTCATGGAGGATATCGTTGAAATTTCTGGTCTTATGTTTGGTTTCGGCCGTGTAGGTGTTGCCATGCATGGGGTCACAGCTCCATACCAGATTATAGCCCTCCTTTTTTAGGCCCCGGAGCAGGGGCGGCAGGAACTTTTCTATCTTTTCGGCCCCAAAACGGGTAATCAGGGTCATCCGGCCCGGCTCATTATCGGGGTTCAGCTTGTCAATTATGCGCTTGATTTCGTCTAAGTCGTGATTGGGGCCGACCTTCATGCCGAGGGGATTTAAGACCCCGCTTAAGAATTCCACATGGGCGCCGTCTAACTGCCGGGTACGGTCACCGATCCACAGCATATGAGCGCTGCAGTCATACCAGAGGCCGGTGGTGGAGTCCTGCCGGGTCAGGGCCTCTTCGTAGCCGAGCAGCAGGGCCTCGTGTGAGGTGAAAAAGTCGGCCTGCTTGATGATGGGATTATTGACATCTAAGCCGATGACCTCCATAAAGTGTAGGGCCTGGTCGATTTGTTTGGCCAGGCGCTCGTAAGAGCGGCCCATGGGGGAGGTTTTGACGAATTCATTATTCCAGGCGGTGACCCGGTTTAAAGCCGCGTAGCCGCCCTTGGTGAAGGCCCGCAGGATATTAAGAGTGGCGGCGGCGAGATGATAGCCCTTGACCATCCGTCCTGGATCAGGGGTTCTGGCCTCGGTTAGGGGCTCCGGGCTGTTGACCATATCGCCCCGGTAACTCGGGAGTTCAACCCCGTTCACCAACTCGGTGTCCGCGGAACGGGGCTTGGCGTACTGCCCGGCAATGCGGCCGACCTTGATGACCGGTTTACCGCCGGCGTAACTTAAGACCACGGCCATCTGCAAAATGACTTTCAGGGTTTCCCGAATGCCGGGGGCGGTACAATTGTCAAAGTCCTCGGAACAGTCACCCCCCTGGAGGAGGAAGGCCCGGCCCTGGGAGGCCTCGCCGAGCAGATTCTTCAGGGTTCTGATCTCACCGGCAAAAACCAGGGGCGGTAATTTGCTGATGGTCTCCAGAGAACTTTTTAGTTTCTCCTCATTGGGCCAGTTAGGCTGCTGAAGGGCGGAAAGTTTTTGCCAGCTTGATTTGGTCCAGTTTGCTTCTTGTGTACTCATGATGGTATTCTCCAGAACTTTTTCTAATTCGGATATTGTTTTAGTGTAACTACTCACCCCATGACCGCCAAAATGGCAATAATCATCGGAATTGTAACTGCTTACAGGGTGCCGGAGATTTTTTCGAGCAGTCTGACGCTAGTCATACGTAAGTCAGGCTGATCGGAGAAAGATTCGGTACACTGTGAGCAGTTACGTTTTAGTTTACTGATTTTTACGGGGTGTGGTGGAGTAAAATCCAGTATGCCCCGTTACATGTTTTTCAATCTATCAATTTCAGCCTTAATTTCTTCAATAATTTCTTGGTTTTTAATACCTTTTTTATCACCTGCCCGAATTGAAAAAATTACAAATACTTTTCCGCCATATTTTTTCTCAAAATCCTGAAAACTTGCACTCATTCTCTCTGTTATTTTGTAATTACCAAAGTTCGTATTCGCCGTAATTGGTTTTATCTGGATGCCAAACGCCTTGTCCCCGACTTTACCAAGATAATCAACATCACCAGCGTGATCCAGCTCGGGGGAACTCTCTTCGAATTCAATTTCCGGGAATATTTTAGAAAGGCCATCATTAATAACAGATTTTTCAAGCAAGAAACCGTCATAAGTGCGGACTATTGTAACTTCATAAATATAATTTTTACAATCCTGTAGTGTCAGGCCTTGAAATGCTGCCGTCCATTCGGGAATTACGACTTCGGTTATTTTTGCATATAGTCTTTCACCAAGTTCGTATAGTGTCTCTTCGGTTATTTTAATTTTATCTTTGTTTTTGGTATAAGCTTTTTCAAAATAATACGTTTCCCATTCTTCAAGTGCTTTTGGCTGACACTCTCTTATCAATGCCATGACGGCATCAACTTTATTCGGTCTCGTGAGTTGATAGGTATTACTCGCGTAGTTTAATACTTTTTCTTTTTTCCCAAAAGGTTTCGCATATTTTTTGAACTCTTTCTTCCTCATTGTATGATTCCACTGTTCGCATATTTTATAAATCTTTCTTTGTTCTTAAAATTAGATTTCAAATCGACATCAGCAAAGCCATTTTTTATCAGGTGTGCGTTTAGGAAGGTTTTATTTTTTAAGTATAAATAAACCCTCAAACGATTGTTCTCATCGTGCTTTATTTCGTCGTATTTTAGAAAAACCTTTTGTCCTTTTGTTTTGAGCCGCAAGAACTCTATCGCTTTTCCATTTACTGCTTTTTTTTCTTTAATCCCAATAAGTCTAACAATTAAATCGTTATTTAATCTGATTAATTCAGGGCTGATAATTTCTTTTACCGAATAATATTCTTCTCTCCGTGCGGAACTATTCTGGTCAATTTTTGAACCAAACTGTAATTTCTTTGGGTCGGTTTTTTTATCGAATTTATGAAAGTCTTGAAAAATATACGGTAATTTTTTTATCTCATTCTTAAAGTCAGTATGGGTATTTTTTTGCCTGATAAAGCTGTAATCAGTATTAAAAAGATCATGTTGATTTATATCTAATTTTCTTTTTACATATTGTACAAAGTCGGGATTTATTTCATAACCAATAGAATTTCTATTTAAATTTCTTGCGGCAAGAGAAGTTGTTCCACTACCGAGAAATGGATCAAGAATGGTATCGTTAACAAAAGAAAACATTTTGATAAGCCTTCTAGGCAGCTCCTCAGGGAACATCGCAATATGTCCATCTTGCTTTGTTCCGCCAAAATTCCAATGACCGGCAAAATATTCTTTCCATTCTTCCTTGGTCATTTTTGACTGCTCTTTTAAATCTTTACTTGGTTTTATTGGTGTTCCAAGTTTTTTGAATAATAAAATAAATTCATAATCAATAGATAAAATGCCATTTCTGGGCGTTGGATAGCTGCCCATTAAGGAAGCTCCACCAGTAGTATTCGATGTAGTTTTTTTTTGCCAGATTATGGCCCCCATGTAATCAAATCCAATGGCCTCACAGAATTTTATTATCTCTGTTCTTATAGGTATAACTTTATATCTTCCATAATATACAGCTCTCGCGAATTGATCACCGATGTTGATACACAAACGACAGCCGTTATTAAGAACCCTGTAACTTTCTTTCCAGACCAGGTTCAAGTTGTTAATGTATTCTTCATAACTGTCGTTATATCCGATTTGATCTTCAGTCCCGTAATCTTTTAGCTGCCAATACGGTGGTGAGGTGATAACCAAATCAACGGATTTGTCTTTAAGCTCAATCATTTCACGGCTGTCGCCATTTATGATTTTATGTCTCGTCTTAAAACTCATTTCATATCCTTTATGTTTTATTCACACATAATCGAGTCTCTCTCCACTTTTTGTTTTAGATTTCAGCTGTGTCAAATCTGGGGTCTGCGCTTATTCATTATTGATTAGTCAGCCTTCCGGGGCGTTTGGTATGGCGCAGGGGCCGCCGGTACAGCATATTTCCTGGT
>CAZSOB010000115.1:0-4977 GCA_964608155.1 uncultured Desulfobulbia bacterium | reverse complement strand
TACTGACGGAGAGGGCCGCGGCCCTGCGGCGGGCCGGTGAGCTGCCGCTGGCGGGCTTTGGCGAGCTAACGGCAGTCAGGCTGCGGGACACGGCACGTCTGGTGCTTGAAAATGAACAAAAATTAATGAACCAATGGCCGTTGGCCGCCGGGGAACGGGAGATTTGCCTCTCCCTGCCGCTTCACGGGCGGGAGGAGCGGCTTGAAGACTGGGTTGGCGGCTTACGGCGGCGGGATGATAAAGGCAGTGGGCCGCTGGCTCGTTGGGAGGTTTCTTACAAGGCGTATGACTATAAGGATAAAACAGGGCGTTACCGGCGGCTGCTCTCCCTGTGGATAAGGCATCTAACCGCCTGTGCCGCGGGTATTGAACTGTACAGTTATCTCGCGGCCCCGGACGGAATTGTTGAATTGACACCCCTGTCGGAGGTGAAGGCCCGGCAGGAGCTGGCCAATCTGACAGAATATTGGTTTCTTGCCCTGCGCCTGCCCCTGCCTCTAAGTCTTAAAACCGCCTTGACCTGGCTCACGGGCAAGGGCGGGGCCGAAAAAAATCTTGCCGCTGCCCGGAAGGTCTATGAAGGTGATTCTTTCCATAAGGGGGAACGGGATTATGATATCTATATTAGCCGGAGCTATGCCGATTTTAAGGCGCTTACAGCCGGCCCGGAGCCGGGATTCACGGTGCTGGCAGCCGCAATTTACGGGCCGCTGGTGAATATGGACATTTAAGAGGTAAACGATCAGTAAACAACACTCCGGCAGGTGATAACCCACCGAGGTGTAAGCGTTATTTAAAAAAATATGACCACCGAAATACTTAATAATCTTACCTTGCCCCTGAAGGGCATTCGTCTTATTGAGGCTGGGGCCGGCACCGGTAAAACTTACACCATTGCCGCCCTCTACCTGCGGCTGATCCTGGGGCATGGCGGAGACGGGGCCGCTGTTCGGCCGCTAATGCCGCCTGAAATTCTGGTGGTTACCTTCACTAATGCCGCCACCGAGGAGCTGCGGGAGAGGATACGCCGCCGTCTCGTTGAGGGAGCGGCGTTTTTCCGGAATGAGGGGAAGGGTGATGACTTTCTGCGTGGTCTGCGGGCGGCATACACGGAGGAAGACTGGCTTCGGCAGGCCCGGTTTTTAGAGCGGGCCGCCCAATGGATGGATGATGCTGCCATTCATACCATTCATGCCTGGTGTCAGCGGATGCTCCGTCAGCACGCCTTTGACAGCGGTTCCCTCTTTGACCTTGATCTGGATTGTGATGAAGATGAGATGATGATTGAGGCGGCCCGCGATTACTGGCGTTCACATCTCTACGCCCTGCCCGTCGGAGAACTAACCGATCTGACGGAGACCTGCGGCTGTTTTACTCCCGATGAATTATTACAAAAACTAAGGCCCTGGCTTGCCCTTGCCGCTCTGCCCCAGGGGCCGGATCCTTTCTTTGTGCTTAAAGAGCGGCAGCGGGCCATCGCCGCGGCCCGTTCTCTCTGGGCCGGGGATTTAACGGCGGCCCTTGATAAACTGCGGGCGGCACGGGCGGCCAGGGACCTAAACGGCAATAAGTACAGGGCGGACAGCCTAAAAAAATATATCGCTGCCATAGAAGTCTGGGTCATGGACGGTACTCTGCCCGCGGCCCAGATCCTGGAAAAATTATCCCAGAGTGCTTTAAGTGCTGGTACCGTGAAGAACGGCTCCACCCCGGAGCATCCCGCCTATGCCGGCCTGGATGCGCTGCGGGATGAGCTGGCGCGTCTTGAGGTCAGAGCTGCCTTTTTCCCTCATGCTGCCCGATATCTTCGTCAGCGTCTTGAGGCGGATAAAGAGCGGCGCTCCAGGATAGGGTTTGACGATCTGCTCCATAATCTGCACCGGGCCCTGCGGTCAGCGGAGAGCGGCAGTCGTCTGAGCCGGATTATAGGCCGGCAGTTCCCGGTGGTGATGATTGATGAGTTTCAGGATACCGATCCCGTTCAGTATGGGATATTCAGCCGGGTATTTTGTTCCGCTGAATCAGCCTTGTTGATGATTGGTGATCCCAAACAGGCCATCTACAGTTTTCGGGGGGCGGATATTTATACCTATCTTCAGGCCCGTCGTGACGCGGCCGGCCGTCTCTACACTCTGACCACCAATTATCGTTCCACCACTGCGGCGGTGGCGGCGGTGAACCGTATTTTCGCGGCCGGGATGAGGCACAGCGGCGGCTCTTTTCTCTTTGGAGATGAAATTCCCGGCCCGCGGCTTGAGGCGCGGGGACGTGACGAGTCTCTGCTGGTGGAAAACGAGGTGGTGGAGGGGGTCAAAATATGGCTGCTGGATCAGGAGGCACCGGTTAATAAGGGCGGCCCGGATGGGTATATGGGGCGCATGGCTGCTGCTGCGGCGGCCGAAATTGTCCGGCTCCTTAATCTGGCGGTCAGTTCCAGAGCTGGGTTTGTCTGTAAGGACGGCAGCCGGCGGCAGCTGCGGCCGGCGGATATTGCCGTTCTGGTCAGGGATATCAAAGAGGCCAGGGCAATCCGTGCGGCTCTGCGGGAGCGGCGGGTGCTTTCCGTCTATCTCTCAGATAAAGACTCGGTATTCAGGGGGCAGGAGGCCAGTGATATCCTTTATCTCCTGCGGGCCTGCGCCGTGCCGGAACGGGAACGGCTGTTGAAGGCCGCCCTAACGGTGTCTCTCCTTGACTGTCCCCTCGATCTGCTTGATAAGCTCAATGAAGACAGCGGCCAATGGGAGCTGGAGGTGGAGCGTTTCCGCCATTATCGGGAGATATGGCAGCGGCGGGGTGTGCTTACCATGCTGCGTACCCTGTTCCGTGACTTTGGGGTGGCCCGTAATCTGGCGGCCCGGGGCGGTGAGCGGATATTAACCAATATCCTGCAGCTCTCGGAGCTTTTGCAGGCAGCGGCCGGCTCTCTCGAGGGGGAACAGGCCCTTATCCGCTGGCTGACGGTGAAGATTAACGATTCCTCCCAGACCGCGGCTGACGAGGAAATTATTCGTCTGGAGAGTGATGAAGATCTGGTTAAGGTGGTTACCATTCACAAGGCCAAGGGGCTGGAATACGGGTTGGTCTTTCTGCCGTTTATTTGTAATTACCGGCCGGTAAAGGCCGGGGGCGGCCCGCTTTTCTACCGGGACGCGGATGGTAAAGAACATTTGGCCTTGGCACCTGACGCGGAAGATGCGGCTGCCGCCGACCGTGAGCGTCTCGCCGAGGATCTGCGGCTGCTGTATGTGGCCCTGACCAGGGCACAATACGCCTGCTGGCTGGGGGTGGGGGTTATAGGTCGGACTAATAAGAAGGCTGGGGACGTCTCCTGTCTTCACCACTCCGCCCTGGGCTATCTTCTAAGCGGCGGCCGGGAGATCAGTCTGCCTGAACTGCCGGGGCTGCTTGATGAGATGCGGGGTGACTGCCCTCACCTGAAGATTATGCCTCTGCCGGCCGTTAGTCAAACCCCATACCGGCCGCCGGAGATTAAGACCGAACTTGAGGGGGCTCGTGAATTCAGGGGGATAATCTCCCGTGCCTGGCGGATTACCAGTTACAGCGCCATTCTGCATGGGGGCCAGGGCAGGAGTCCGGATGCGGCTCTGGATTTTCCCCGCTCGCTCATAGAGGAAGAGAGCGGGGAAATGCGGCTCACCGCGGGCTCTGAGGCGCGTAATCAGCTTACCTCTGCCGCCGGTTTCCCCAAAGGCCCGGCAGCTGGAACCTTTCTGCACGATCTGCTGGAATGGGCGGCCCAGGATTTTGCCGGACTCGCCGCCGATCGGGAGCGTCTTCAGCGGGAGGTTGATAAGCGCTGCCAGCGGCGGAACTGGCAGCAGTGGGGCGGGGTATTGACCGACTGGCTTGGCGCTCTGCTTACCGTCCCCGTTATTCCGGCTGCCAGGGGTGGGGGCGGCGCCTTGGCCAACCTGCGGCCGGATGCCCTGCAGGCCGAGCTTGAGTTTATGTTCGCCATTCATGACCTTGATCTGACGGCCTTTGATGCCGGAATCAGGGCCGGGGTTATTCCCGGCCGCCGCCGGCCGCCTCTGACCAAAGGGGTGGTAAACGGCATGCTTAAAGGCTTTATTGATCTTCTGTTCTGTTACCAGGGCCGTTATTTTGTCCTTGATTACAAATCGAATTATCTTGGCCCGGCGACCGGTGCCTATAATGATGAAAATATGGTTGGAGCCATGCTGGAGCATCGTTATGATTTGCAGTACACGCTTTATACTGTGGCTCTGCATCGTCTCCTTAAATCCCGGCTGCCTGATTACAGCTATGAACGGGATGTGGGCGGGGTTTTATATCTCTTCCTGCGCGGGGTGGAGGCCCCCGGACATGGTGTGTATGCTGATAAACTAAGCGTGGAGCTGGTAGAGTGGCTGGATAACCTTCTGCGGGGGTAACTATTCAGCTGCACCCAATCCGGAGTCTGCGCTTTCCTGAACAGTTACAACTCATAGTTTAGGGCAGCTTTTCGCTTGTACCTGAATAGTTACCTGCGGGGCAACAAATAATTATTAGGACTTGTAATACGATGAATATTGAAGAGCTGCCGGTGCCTGATGATGGCGGTGGCGGAGAAAATTACATACGCCTCAGAGATTTAGAATTTAACCGTCTGCTCACGGCCTGGGCTTGTCAGGGCTGGATCAGAGCCCTGGATCGGGCCTTTGTCCTTTTTTTAGATGCCGAAGCCAAGGCTCAGCCCTTAGTGCTGCTTGCGGCACTGTTTACGAGTTGGCAATTGGTCAAGGGCCATATCTGTTTTGACATAGAGATGGCGCTGGATCAGCCGGCAGCCCTGCCGGGGCCGGAAGCCGGTGACGAAGATGGCGGTCTTATTACCCCGGCCGCCATGGTGCGGGGGATCAAAAAAGAACAATGGCGGCAGATGCTTCTCGCCTCGCCCCTGGTAAGTGACGGCGAGGGCGGTGCCCCCCTGGTTCTGCGGGATTACCGCCT
>CAZSOB010000114.1:0-4977 GCA_964608155.1 uncultured Desulfobulbia bacterium | reverse complement strand
TTAGAAAGCGATTAACAAATTCCGCCGCCATATGCTGGGCATCAGCAGCACTGCCACCATTACCAAAGATAACAATTTTATTATCTTGCCGCAGTGTTTCAATAACAGCCGTAATTAGGCTGTAAATCTTCACTCTGTTCGCGGTGGCAAATTTTTCTCTGACCTCATTGGAGGCCCGCATGCCGACTATTATTCTATCTTCCATTTTTTCCGGGTTTAAGTTTGATGGCGTCGTAAAAAGTCCGATCTACTGCGTTGTGGCGTTTCGGCAGACCTTCGGCATACCACATGTATGGCCGAAGCCCTGCCGAACCACCACGCCTCGCAGTCTACGCTTAGCTGTATATCGAACTTTTCGCAGTCTCCGCTTAGCTGACTTAGCCATCGTAAGTGTGTGATGGGACTTTTTACGAGTCCATCAAGTTTATTTCAGGAACAGGGGATGTTTATCAACCGCGGCTATTTTTGTCAATGGCAGATTTTTTTTGCATTTATAGCTTATTTTTTGATAGACTATGCCTTAGGAAATTTTTTACTTGAAGAATGCACTGACCCTACCTGACCAGTTACATTATTTGCCACCCAAAATTCATAAGGTTTCTAAATATATGGAGAAAAAAATGCGTGAAACAGATTATTTAAAGGACAACGAGAAGGTACTACGAATATTAAAAGATGCTGATAAATTCAGCCCCTTTTCTTCTGAGGACATATTGTCATTTATGGAACATGGCCAATTGCAGGAATATGATCAAAAGGAAGAGATAAGTAACGAGAACAAAAAAGAGTTTTTTGTCTATTTTTTGATGTCCGGCGCAGTTAGAATCAGCAGGGGAGGAGATGAAATTAAAACCTTGCGCCGTACCGGTGAAATATTTGGCGATATGAGTCAGGTTGACAATTCATCATTGCCAGTCACGGTAACAGCCCTTGGTAAGACCTTGGTTCTACGTCTCGACAGCTCCCCCTCCGGCAAAAAATCTTCCCCCAAGGAGCTGGCCCTTGGTTATACGATTTATCGCCTGTTTTGTGAGGTTCTGGCCGAACGTCTGCGTTCCGCCACCGAGGAAAACGAATCCCTGAAGAAACAACTGGCTGCCCTGGACGCTTAAGGAGAATGCCGGCACTCACCTGTGTAGTTCTGGTTGGGCCTCAGGGGTCATTAAATATTGGTTCCGTGGCCCGGGTTATGCTGAATTTTGGCCTTGAGGAACTGCGCTTAGTCAACCCGGCCGTGTCTCACCTCAATGACGAGGCCCGACGTATGGCGGTAAAGGCCGTTCACATTCTTGAACAGGCCAGAATTTACCCAGATTTAAGGATGGCCCTGGCGGATTGTAACTTAGCCCTGGGCGCGACCCGGCGTTTTGGTAAATACCGGCGTGACTTTCTCCACCCCTGGCAGGCCGCCGGACAGATTATAGATTTAACGAGGCAAAGCCGGGCAGCCCTGGTCTTTGGACGGGAAGACCACGGCCTATCCACCGATGAAATAGATCTGTGCCAAAGGCTGATAACCATTCCTGTGTATGACAAACTACCCTCCTTGAACCTGGCCCAGGCCGTCACGGTTTGTCTTTATGAATTACACAAGGCCCGCGGCCAAGACAGGGGAAAAGACCGACCCCGCGAGAAGGCCATGGCCGCTGGCGCCGCACTGGAGGCCATGTGCCAGCACATGCGTCAGACTCTGCTTGACATTGACTTTCTTGATCATCAAAACCCAGACCATATTACCCGTGCCTTTCGGCAAATTTTTGGCCGGGCAGGTCTTAATGAACGTGAAGTTCAAATCATGCAGGGCCTGTGGAGCCGCATTGATTGGCTGCACCAAAATACTATCAAACCCAATTAACCACCCTCTGCAACCCACCGTAATAAAATTTCCTTAAGGATAAAACATGAAAACAATCAAACGCCTATCCATCATAATTTTTATTGTCTTGTTTTTAACTTCCGCCTCCTCCTTTAGCAGTCAAGCCGCTGGCGATTGTGGTTATATCTTAAATACAAAATGCACCACCTGCCATAATCTGGGCCGGATCTGCCGAAAACTGGGGAAAAAGAATAAAGCAAAATGGGCCACAACCATCAAACGTATGATGCGCCATGGTGCCCTTTTGAGCAAAAACGAGGTCAAGGAACTTGCCACCTGCCTTGCTGAAGAAAATGCCAGCGTTAAAGGTGCCTGCAAGTGAGATTAAAAGGCAAATTAGTCTTAAGCTTCACCTGCGTTGTCTTTGCCTCTCTCGCCATTTTTGGGGTAATAATCTACTACACCTTTGCCGGGGGCATCAAAAAAGACATCAATCAGATTCTTCTCCTCCAGGGGCAACAAACCATCATGGCCGCCCACAGCGCTCTGCATCATAAGATTACCGGCATCCTCACCTATCTATCCCCAAATATTAACAATCTCCTCCAGCATCAGCCCCCAGAACCCAAGACAATGGCGATCTTACGGGAAATAACTACCAGGGATTATTTAATCAGTTCCCTCTATCTCTACCAGAGTAGCCCGGCCGCAATCATCCCTCTCTCAACCAACCAAAAGGCCCCCTACCTGATAGACAAACTCACAAATTTGCCCCCTGCTAAAGACGGTCTCTGGTTCAGCGTCCATGACCATCTATACTTAGTTTTTTCACTGGCCGCATCAAACAATAAAAACGACAAAATCTCCCTCGTGGCAGAAATAAATAAACAGGCTCTGGCCAAATTTATCAATTCACTTATGACCATTAATGAATCGGTAATATACCTGAGCCAGGGCAATAAACTCCTCATGCCTCCCATCTCAAAGATGCGGCAGGCTAATAAGCTTAAAGTGCCTCAATTCTCTCAAATTCAAGCAGCCTTGTCCAAAGACAGTATCTTACATAATTGGGGGCGGATCTACCAGCCACCGCAACAATTATTCAGCAGCAAGATCAACTTTTTAGTACCACGCTCCTTCTACCAATCCCGACTGCATATTTTAAGGAACAGGATCATTACCGCTCTGCTTATCGTCGCCTGGTGTTCCATCTGGGTTATTCTTATTATCGCCCATGCCATTGTTCGGCCTGTGCAGCGCTTAAACAAATTAACCAAGGATATTATTGCCTTTAATTACACCAGCGAACTTGAAATTAAACCAAATAATGACGAAATAGGTGATCTAACCTTAAGTTTTGAGAATATGCGCTTAAAGATTAAAGATTTGGTCACCAAGGATCAGCTAACCCACGTCTTTAATCGCTGTTTTCTTATGCATATCTTTGAGTTGGCGGTTTTAAAGGCCCTGCGTCTTGATGAAACTCTAAGCTGCATAATGATTGATATTGATTATTTCAAGAAGATAAACGACACCTTCGGTCAGCAGGCCGGCGATGAGGTTCTTGTTAAGGTGGGTAAAATATTATTGAAGCATACCAGAGACTACGATACGCCAGCCCGCTACGGCGGTAAAGAATTCATCCTCATACTGCCGGATACCACGATTGACACGGCCAGCAAAATTGCCGAACGTATCCGCAAGGCCATGGAACAACAAACCGTACATTTTGAAGATCAGTGCATAAACTGCACCTTGAGTCTCGGAATTGCCGGACTTGATAAATATGCCGCCAAGACCACAGAACAAATAATTAGTCACGCCGGTGCCGCCCTGCGTCAGGCCAGGGACAGCGGCCACAATCAGACTAACATTTATCATGGATAATGATAGAAACGTAGTAACTATTCAGCGGTTATTGCTAATTTCGGACATTTCGCTGAATAGTTACAAAACGTAATTAAAAAAAGCTTTCTTCAACACTTTTATGACATTAATCAAAACTCAAGTTTCTGGCTTGTTATTTTGTTAACGATTTCATCTTGTTATCTTAGAGAGAGGTAACTTCTCCAGCCGTAAATCTGTAGTACCGTTGTATTTCCAATTTTCTTCTAATGGGAGCATCAATGACCAATTCACCCACCCCCAATCACAATAAATTAACCGGAATTACGATGACGATTATTCTAATAATTGTCATCGTAATTTTTATTGGCTATCGGTTAAAGAGATTCCCCGCCCCGGCCCCTGCCACCCCCCCGGCTATTAATAATCATACAGAAACCGCGGCTTCCCAGACCGGCGGAAATATGATATCACCCCAACCCCAGAAAGATATACAAAAACCCGCCGCCGTTAAAAAACAAAAAACAATAACGATAGACGACCATACTATAGCCGGAATAAAGGATTTTTTAAAAAGTTGGCTGCAGGCGTGGAAAAAATCGGCTGGCGGCAATTTAAAGCCCTATTTTGCCCATTACGTTCACTCCTTCCGTACTAAATCCCTTGACCACCAGGCCTGGCAAAACGCCAAGAGCATTCGCAACCGGGGCAAAAGCTGGATTGACATCTCCATTAAAAATTTACAGATCCACCCCCTGACGGATAATCAATTGCGGCTTGTCTTTAACCAGGAATACTCTTCATCAAACTTTTCAGATAAGAGCCGCAAGGAACTCATCCTCCAACAAACTCCAACTGGCTGGCTAATCAGCGGGGAACAGGAGATTAATCACAGTAAAAAATAAGGGCCGTTATGAATATATTACTCCTTGAAGATAACCCAGCCAACAGATTGCTTCTTGTTAAACAGCTCCAGGCCCTGGGCCATAAGGTTGAGGCAGTTGAAAACGGTCAGCAAGGCTATCTGCGGGCTACCAGCATCCCATACGACATATTTATCTGCGATATAATGATGCCCAAATGGGATGGTTTGAAGTTCATCGAGGCCATGACCGTGGTCTGTCCACGGCTGCCGATAATTGTAACCTCCTCCTCGGTGGAACATAAATCACTCAAAGATGAACTCAGCAAATACGATAACATTGCCGCCATCCTCTCTAAACCGGTGCAGATAAATAAGCTCAAGGCAATCTTAGACTCCACCACCAGCGAGTCGCGGGTAAATATCCACAAGATGGCCCGTATTGTCTGCACCA
>CAZSOB010000113.1:0-5019 GCA_964608155.1 uncultured Desulfobulbia bacterium | reverse complement strand
CTCACGCTATTATGATCCCAATTACAAGCGGGCCTTTGAGCTGGAGTGCAAGGCCCTGTTGAAGGTCAGAAATGAGATGGGTCTGAATAATATCAAATTGATGGTACCATTCTGCCGTACCCCAGAAGAGGGCCGTAAGGTTATTGAGGTTATGCGGGAGTTCGGACTGGTGCAGGGAGAGAATAATCTCGAGGTTTATGTCATGTGCGAGATCCCCAGTAATGTCATCTCAGCGGATGCCTTCTGTGATGTCTTTGACGGTTTCTCCATCGGCACCAACGACCTTACCCAGTTGACCCTGGGTCTTGATCGTGACTCTGATCTCGTTGCCCACATCTATGATGAGCGTAATGAGGCGGTGAAAACCATGGTAAAGATGGTTATTGATACTGCTAAGCGCCGGGGCCGTAAGATTGGAATCTGCGGGCAGGCACCCAGTGATTTCCCGGAGTTTGCCACCTTCCTCGTGGAATGCGGCATTGACTCCATGAGCCTGATTTCCGACACGGTTATCAAGACGAGGCTGGCGGTGGCCGAGAAGGAGAGAGAGCTTGGCATAAAGTAAACAAGACTCGGAGATTATGAACAGGTAGTTTACAGGGAGACGGCCGGCAGGTCGTTTCCCTGTTTTGCTTATTATGGTGAAGAAAAAATGGTTAAAGACGGGGCGGAAATGTATAAATGGATTTTAAAGGATGATTCGGAAGTATGTCTCTGTGAAAATTGTTCTAAAAAAGATTATAAAAAATTAATTATCCGGGTTCCTTGGAAGGCGAGTGACAGGGATAATGTGGTCTGTTGTGAGAGATGCGGCAAGGAAGGCGATGTTTCTGTTTAGAGCCCCTAATTAAATTCCAGGGTGCTGGATTCATTGAACTTTTCAAAGAACTCAGTAATAATGGCCTCTACGTTGTCATTGAAATATGATATTTGCGGTACATTGGTATCCGTCTCTTTAAGGCGGTAAAAATAATTATCGGGCTCCATGGCCTGGATGCCGATACTCTCGGTGAGATAATTAGCGAGATAGACAATCTGGCAGTTCAGGGTATTATTCGCCTTGGGGGCGGCCTCATGGTGATGGGCTACCGGGGCGATAATATCCTCCGGCAGCTGCCAGCGGTGCAGTAAAAGGGCGGCTACTTTAGCGTGATTGGTGTGGAGCATGGTTTGCTCAAACTGGATAATATCACCCTCCTGAAATTCTTCTCCGCGGTTGAGGCTGGCGGTCTGCAGGTGACGGTTGAGGATTATTTTACCTATATCGTGGAGCAGGGCGGAGGTATAGAGGGATGACAGGGACGGACAGCGGCCGTAACGACCGATTATGGAGGCCAGAAGGGCAGTGGCGTATGAGTGACGCCAAAGGGCGCCCGGCTCTATGTTATAGGCCTCCTGCGGCGATTTAAGCAGTCCGGCGGAGGCGGAGGTGATGGCCAGCATTTTGATGGTGTCTACGCCCAGCCGAACAATTATGTCGGTAATGGAATTTATTTCCTGCATGTGGCCAAAATAGGCGGAATTCGCCATCTTCAACATATTGGCCATGAGACTGGGATCCTGCTTGATCTTTTGTGATAGAGCCTGGATGGGGCACTCGGCTTCATTGGCCAGGGTCATAACCTCCAGGGCGATATCCGGCCGGGGGATGAGTTTGTCAACACCTTTGATAAATTCTTCTTCATTACTCATGGATGTCTCCTTGGTACTTTATGATTTCCCACCGAACGCTGCTTTTTCAGGTTACCATAATAGTTGGAATGGTGTCAATATTCCGTAATGTAAAGAGAGAACAGGGGAATTGACCATGAAAAACAGAAAGGAAAGAAGAAAACACCTGCGTCTGCCCTTGAACTTTAAAGTCAAGATCAACAACCTGCGCCATAGTCTTGTACTGCGGGGCCAGACCAGAAATATAAGTTTTGCCGGGGCCTTTATTGAGCTTGATAAGGTGCCTCCCCTGCAGCAGGATGATTATTTCAGTCTCATTCTCCTGGGGCAGGTGGAATTTACCTGCCGTCTGATTCATTCCAACAGCGGTGGTATCGGCTGCCAGTTTGACTTTATCAAAATTCGGTATTATGAGGTGTTCAAAAATATGATGCTTAATAACGCCCCGGATCCCGAACGTCTCGTTAAGGAACTGCACCGCTGGGCCCAGGACATATGAACACGCGGAGACAAAGTCGGCTTTGAAGGTCAGGATTGATAAATGGCTGTGGGCGGCCCGTTTCTTTAAAACCAGATCTCTGGCAATGGCGGCGGTCAGTGGCGGCAAGGTGCATGTCAATGACCAGCGGATAAAACCGGCCCGTATTGTCTGTCTTGGTGACGAATTGCGGATTCAGAAGGGGGGATATGAATTTGTGGTATTGATAACCGCCCTGAATGATAAACGCCGTCCGGCCCGGGAGGCCTGCCTCCTCTATGAGGAAAGGGCGGAAAGTGCGGCCGCTCGTCAGGAACTGCGTGAACAGAGGCGTCTGCTGCGGGCCGCGGTTCCGGCTCCGCCGCCCAAACGGCCCGGTAAACGGGATCGACGGTTGATTAAAAAATTTATTCGTAAAGATTGACGAAGGCGGCAGACCTGAGGCGGTCTATATTAGTTTTTGTCCTATTTGCTAAAATGTCTTTAAGGAGAACACTATGAACAAGATAAGCAGAGCTATAATAAGCCTCACCGATAAATCAGGCATAGAGGATTTTGCCCGCCAGCTCAAGGAGCTGGGGGTGGAAATTCTCTCCACTGGCGGCACGGCAAAAAAGATGCGTGAGCATGGTATTGAGGTCAAGGATGTAGCCGATTTTACCGGCTTCCCGGAGATGCTTGACGGCCGGGTTAAGACGCTTCACCCCAAGGTACACGGCGGTATTCTGGCCCAGCGTGATAATCTGGAGCACCAGGCCCAGATGCGCCAGTATGATCTGCAGCCCATTGACCTCATCGCTGTTAACCTCTACGCCTTTAACAAGGCCGTGGCTGATCCGGCCTGTACCCTAACCAACGCCATCGAGAATATTGATATTGGCGGCCCCACTATGCTGCGGGCGGCGGCCAAGAATTATCATGATGTAACGGTGATAGTTGATCCGGCCGATTATCCTCAGGTTATAGCCGAGATGAAGGCGGCCGGCAATACGACTCTGAAGACCAGATTCCGTCTGGCCCGTAAGGTGTTTGATCTCACCAGTCATTACGACACGGCCATCAGCGAGTGGCTCAATAAGGTAGATATTGATAACCACCCGGAGCTTAATCAGTGATGAAACTCGCGGTATTATTATCCGGTACCGGCCGTACCCTTGATAATTTTCATGATCAGATCGCCCAGGGCAGGATGCGGGGCAGTATTGAGGTGGTGATTGCTAATACTCCAGAGGCCCTTGGTCTGCGCAAGGCGGAGAACTATGGTTATCCCGCCCGTTACGCCCCTGATAATGAGGCGGTTAACAAGGCCCTGGCCGCTTACGATGTGGATCTGGTGCTTCTGGCCGGTTATCTAAAATTATACAGTCCGCCTCCCGCCCTGGCCAGGGCGGTTTTGAATATTCATCCATCTCTCATCCCCGCCTTCTGCGGCCCTGGTCTTTACGGGATGCGGGTGCATAAGGCGGTTTATGAGCGCGGGGTCAAGGTAAGCGGCTGTACCGTCCATTTTGCCAATCAATATTATGATGAAGGCCCCATCGTAGTGCAAAAATGCGTGTCTTTAGACGCCGAAGACCGCCCGGATGATATTGCCGCCAAGGTCTTTGCCGCCGAGTGCGCGGCTTATCCGGAGGCGGTTAATCTCGTATGTTTAAAGGGCATTGATTATTTCTGGCAGTCACGGCAGGGGGACGGCAGATGACCACAAAGAGACAGCAGATTATGTCGGGCCGGGAGATCAAGCGCTCTCTGGCCCGCTTAGTTCTCCAGATTATTGAACGTAATAACGGGGTTGAGAATCTGGCCCTGGTGGGAATTCATACCGGCGGCGTCTTTCTCGCCGAACGGGTAAAGAAAATGATTTTTGCGCATGAGGAGGTTGATATCCCCGTGGGCAGTCTGGATATTTCTCTTTATCGGGACGACTGGAGTCTTGCTGCCCAAAGTCCCATGGTGAAAGAGACAAATATTGATTTTAAAGTGGAAAAGTATGATGTTATCCTGATTGATGATGTCCTCTTCACCGGCCGCACCATTCGCGCCGCGCTTGATGCCATTATGGATTTCGGCAGGCCTCATTCCATCCAGCTTGCTGTTCTTGTTGACCGGCAATGCGGCCGTGAACTCCCCATTCAGCCTAATTATGCCGGTTATGAACTTTTGGAGAGCGTGGAAGATCACGTCGAGGTGCTGCTCTCTGAAAAGGCAGGGCATGATGAGGTTTTACTGATTCCACGGCAGCTTTAGGCGGTTCATATGGATAAGCAGACCGAAACCGGTGACTTACGCGGTATTCTCCAGCGTACCAAGGAAAAAAGGGCGGATTATATCAGCTATAATTTCAGCCCCCGAAAGAATGACGCCTTAAAGACCTTTTTCGATCTGGCACAGGAATTTGATTCTCTGGCCGATTTCTTACGAATATGCGTGGCAGTCCCCAGGGAGTTTTTCGGTGTCGATGTCAGGCTCTATCTTTTCAGTGATGAGCGCCGCCTGGAGTTGGTTTGTGACACAAACCATGGACTATATGCCGAACCCCAGGCCGCGTGCCAATATGTCAGAACTGTCCTTAGGCCTTATATTAGCGGGCAGTCATATTTAATCCCCATTTATTCCACCGTTCCTCTTGAAGCGCAGGTAGACTTGGAGTCGAACAAGTCGCAGGTCATTGGTATTTTTGAGATTATGCCCATTGCTGAATTAACCGAAGATGATAAATTTTTCTTCTGCAAATATGCCAACCGCATCGGCTATAATCTTCGTAAGAAAACCCTGGCCCATCAAAATATCCAACACCTTAAATTTATCAATAATCTGGTTAATGATATTGAGCATAATGTGATTATTCCCAATATGCATTACCGTTATCT
>CAZSOB010000112.1:0-5093 GCA_964608155.1 uncultured Desulfobulbia bacterium | reverse complement strand
GATGCAGACGACTTTGAGCCACAACTTTCATAATTTAAAATCCTGTTTAATTTTTTATATGAAAGTCACCTGCCAAGGGTGTTGACCTTACCACGACTTTCATGTTTCGTTGTGCCCGGATTGACCGGGCATGGCTGTTACTAATTTCGTTTAAGGTACCCCCGCCTTTAAGCGTTGGGGCATAATCATAAACCACGATCATGAAGAACACATGAATATAAGTAATGTTCGGTTAAGAACCTGTGTTGACATAAATAATCTTACGGCAATAAGAGGACTGATTTTATTTTTCTCGGCTTTCGATTCGGGGACAGAATGATTTAATCTGTCTCCCGGCATAAAACCACTTGCCAACCTTAATTAATGCAAAGCTCTAATTAGATCACCACTGATTTTTTCGCTTTTTCATTCGATGTTCAGTGTTGAATGTTCGGTGTTGGAGGTTCACTTTTTTCAACTATATTTAAAATCCATGGCAGGGCCCAATTGCCCTGCTGAATAGTTACGAATATAATAACATTTTTGTGGGAAAGGCAGAAGGATAAGGCGATGCGGGAGGAAATGAGCTTCCTTGATTATCCGCCTATTTTACGCTTAACGCTTAAACTAAAGGGTTTTTATTACCTCAACCATCTGGCTGATCAAATAATCCAGCTCAGCACTGGTGATTATGTAGGGCGGCATGATATAAATCAAAGGGCCGAAGGGCCTGATCCAGACCCCGCGCTCAACAAACGCCTTCTGAAGGACCGCGACATCAACCGGCGTCTTCATCTCCACCACACCAATAGCTCCCAAGACCCTGACCTCGGCGACCGTGGGCAGCTCCCGGCATGGTTCCAAGCCGCGGCGCAGCCCCTGGGCAAGGCGGCCGATAACCACGCCGATATCCATCTCCGACAATATCTCAAGGCTGACATTGGCCACGGCGCAGGCCAGAGGACTGGCCATAAAGGTGGGGCCGTGCATAAACACCCCGTCCCGGCGGCCAATGATCTCACTGACCCGCTCCGTGGTCAGTGTGGCGGCAAAGCTCATATAGCCGCCGGTAACAGCCTTGCCGAGACACATTATATCCGGGGCTGTCCCGGCGTGTTCACAGGCGAACATCCGGCCGGTACGGCCAAAGCCGGTGGCAATCTCATCCAGAATCAGCAGCACCTCGTATTCATCACACAACTTCCTAACCTGGCACAGGAACTCCGGGGGGTAAAAATACATTCCCCCTGCTCCCTGAACAATGGGCTCCATAATAACGGCAGCGATTTCATTATGATGCGCCTCAAGTTGAGCTTGAAAATCGGCAATATCATCTTCACGCCAGCCTTTATTCAGGGCCCCTGGCCGCTGGGCAAAAAACTGTACCGGCAGAGCTCCGCTGAATAGTTGATGCATGCCGGTGACGGGATCACAAACCGACATAGCCCCCAGGGTATCACCATGATAACCGCCGCGAATGGTGAGAAAATGTTTACGCCGCACCCGGCCCAGAGCTGTCTGATATTGGAGGGCTATTTTCATGGCTACCTCCACTGCCACAGAACCACTGTCACAGAAAAAAATTTTTTGCAGATTATGGGGGGTAATATCAATCAGGCTTCGGGCCAGCCTAAGCGCCGGTTCATGAGTAAGGCCGCCAAACATGACATGGGCCATTTGGCCGGCCTGTTCCTTGAGCGCGGCATTCAGGCGGGGATGGTTATAACCGTGGATAACACACCACCAGGAGGCCATACCATCAATCAGTTCACGGCCGTCCATGAGCTGCAGATAAACGCCATGGGCGGCAGCCACCGGATATACGGGCAGGGGATGAGTGGGGGAGGTGTAAGGGTGCCAAACGTGCCGACGATCATAATCGAGCAGAGCGGCAATCTCTGACTGTGCCTGGGACATGCGGATTTACCTGAAGCTCACCTTGCAAAAACGCCGCTTACCAACCTGGATCAATATCTCACCAGCGGCCGCGACCTGATATTCCACATCACCTATTTTCTTGCCGTCAATAGAGACGGCATTTTGCTGAATCATGCGGCGGGCCTCACCGGTACCCTTGACCAGGCTGCAATCCACCAACAGCCGGGGAAGCCAGACTTCGGCCCCAGCTGCCATCTCCCGCTCCGGGATGTCATCGGGCAGGCCGTGACTTTTAAAGACCCGCTGAAAATTCTCCTCGGCCCGCCGGGCAGCCTCCTCATCATAATAACGGGCGGTAAGTTCCCGGGCCAGCCTCATCTTGATCTCTTTGGGATGAGCCGCACCCTTGGCCATATCCCGGCGCAGCGCCTCAATCTCGGGAAGAGTTAAATCGCTCAACAATTCATAATAACGAAACATTATCTCATCGGGGATGGATAAAATCTTGCCGTAAATGTCATCTGGACTGTCGGTAATGCCAATATAATTACCAAGGGACTTGCTCATCTTATTGACCCCGTCCAGGCCCTCCAGCAGCGGCATGGTAATCACCACCTGCGGTTCCTGACCATAGGTTCGCTGCAACTCACGGCCCATGAGCAGGTTAAACAGTTGATCCGTACCGCCGATCTCCACATCCGCCTTTAAGGCCACGGAATCGTACCCTTGCATCAGTGGATAAAGAAACTCATGGATACTGATAGGCTGCTGCCCGGCAAAACGCTTTTTAAAATCATCACGTTCCAGCATCCGGGCCACAGTGAGCTGAGCCGCCAGTTTTACAAACTCGCGGGGGGATAATTTATCCAGCCAGGAACTGTTAAAAACCACCTTGGTTTTAGCCGGATCAAGAATCTTAAAGATCTGCTCTTTATAGGTCTCAGCGTTGCGCTCTACACCCTCCCGGCTTAAGGCCTTGCGGGTAGCTGATTTACCGGTGGGATCACCGATCATACCGGTGAAATCACCGATCAAAAAGAGAATTTCATGGCCCAACTCCTGAAAATGCTTCAGCTTTTGGATCAACACGGTATGCCCGAGATGCAGATCAGGAGCCGTGGGATCAAACCCGGCCTTGATCCGCAGCGGTCTGCCCTCGGCCGCCGATTTGATTATTTTTTTCTCTAAATCATCCTTAGAGATCAGATCAACGACGCCCCGGCTGATAATCTCCATTTGTTCTGCTGCTGATTTCATCATAATAGCTGTTACTTGCTTTGTGTCTTTCCGCTCAGGCGCGCCAGGCGCGAAAATTGAATAACAATTTATATGAAAGTCACCTGCCAAGGGTGTTGACCTTACCACGACTTTCATGTTTCGTTGTGCCCAGGTTGACCGGGCATGGTTCTTACTTGGCGTATTCCACCGACCTCGTCTCCCGGATCACCGTGACCCGAATTTGGCCGGGATAGGTAAGATTCTCCTCTATCTTTTTGGCAATATCCTTACCCAGCATAGTGGTCTCCATATCCTTGACCTCTGAACTGTTGACAATCACCCGCACCTCACGACCGGCCTGAATGGCAAAGCTCTTTTCCACCCCATTGAAGGAGTTGGCCAAATCTTCCAGATCCTCAAGACGCTTGACATATGATTCCAGCATCTCTTTTCTGGCCCCAGGCCGGGCTCCGGAAAGGGCATCGGCCGACTGCACCAGAATATCCAGGACATTAACCGCCTCAATATCCTCGTGATGAGCGCCGATGGCCTGCACCACCTCCGGTGATTCTTTATATTTACGGGCCAGATCACGGCCGATAATGGCGTGCGACCCCTCAACCTCATGATCCACCGCCTTGCCAATATCATGCAGGAGCCCCGCCCTTTTGGCCTGTTTAACATCCAGCCCCAGTTCCGCCGCCATGATACCGCATAAAAAAGCGACTTCAAGCGAATGAACCAGGACGTTCTGGCCATAACTGGTACGGTATTTCAAGCGGCCAAGGAGCATGACAATCTCAGGATGCACCCCATGTACTCCGACATCAAAGGTGGCCTGTTCGCCAGCCTCACGAATGGTAACATCCAGTTCCTTACTCACCTTCTCCACAATTTCCTCAATACGGGCGGGATGGATACGCCCATCGGCAATAAGCCGTTCCATGGCCTGCCGCGCCACCTCGCGCCGCACCGGATTAAAGCCGGAGAGAATAACCGCCTCCGGCGTATCATCTATTATGATATCAATGCCGGTGGCGGCCTCAATGGCCCGAATATTACGGCCTTCCCGGCCGATAATGCGGCCCTTCATCTCCTCGTTGGGCAGGGGAACAATGGAGACGGCCCGTTCGGCGACATAATCACCGGCATAGCGGGACATAGCAAGAGCCAGAATATTCTTGGCCTTCCTATCGGCCTGCATCTTCATCTCGTTCTCAATCCGAACCACCTCTTTGGCGGCCCCCATCCTGGCCTCTCCCTCAATGCTCTCCATAAGGCGTTTTTTGGCCTCTTCTTTAGAGATCCCGGCGATGGTCTCTAATTTATTCTGCTGCTGTGAGATCAACCGCTCAATCTCTTTACGGCGGTGCGCCAAGGAACTCTCCTGCTTAGAAAAGGATTTTTCCTTGTTTAAAATATCCACCTCCCGTTTATCGAGAAGATCAATTTTCCGCTCAATCTGCTCCAGACGCTGGCTGATTTTTTTCTCGTCCTTCTGTAAATCAGCCCCCCTCAGACGCAATTCTTTGTCTAGTTCCTGCTTGCGGCTAAAGCTCTCTTCCTTGATCTGGAGAATGGCATCCTGCTTAATACGTTCAGCCTCAGCCAGGGCATCCTCCACCATTTTCCGGGCTTGAGCGTCTGCATTTTCCTTACTGGCCAGGGACATTTTTTTATGCACAAGTACGCCCAGACCAATACCGGCAATAATAGCTGCTATGACGACAATAACAATTTGTATATCCACAAAAATACCTTTTATAAATTATGATTAACCTGGCAAAAGCGGGCCGGGAATGACTAACCTCACCCGAGATCCCGAGGGTGTCAAGCCATTATTAAACGACCGGCCGCAAAAGTGTAAGATACATCCAGAGATGTTGCTACACCAGGAGATGAAAGATATGAGGAAAAATCAGTAAAGAGAGGGACGGGGAGTTAAAGACGGAAAACGGGAAACAATTCATCTGTAATCTTATATTGGCCATATAAGAACCGACACCGGCAGGAAACAA
>CAZSOB010000111.1:0-5103 GCA_964608155.1 uncultured Desulfobulbia bacterium | reverse complement strand
TCCCAGGGCCTTGCCAAGCCGATTAATATCATACCTTACCTTTAGAAAATCGCCCCGCAACAAAGAAGTTTGTTGTAAGGCCCCAAAGGCAGCCAGTCGTCTACCATAGTTGTCAAAAATAGCGGCCCCGATTATCGATGGCCGATGCCCTAAAGTGGCAAGAATGTTCTGCGCGTCTTCCGGAATATCAAAGGACAGTGCGGCCTGGCTGTTAGCCCCAACAATAGCGGCCTGATTTAAAAGATCGGCCCGATAGACACGGCGGTAAATAGAACAAATCTGCCAATAACACAAAATCGCCACGGCGAGCACGGCGCCGCTGGCAATGCCAGCAATGATAAAAAACAATTTGCTCTTAATTGAACGGAGAACCGGCCGCCGCATTTTATTTATCCTCCCGGCCAACAACCATATCGGCATTACGCAGGATCTGGGCAGCGAAGCTCAGCCCGGACTCCCGGGCCGTGGCCTGGTTAATCTGCCAGTGTAAACGACCAAGATGACGGGTAACCAGGCCAAACATCCCCCCGCGCTCCACGAACCCTGGGAGATCGGAAACCGTTAACAACGGCAGACCGCGGGTCTTAGCCAAAATTCCCCCCATATCCGTGCCGACCTTCTTACTGATAAAAATAAGGGAGCAGAATTTTAAGTCCTGGGCTTTAAAACCAGAAGTAAGAAACTTTATTCCCAGACTCTGGGAGCTGCCGTTGATAGGCTTATTGGCCACTGGTGCCAAAAGAGTGCCGATGCTCTCATCACCGAGAACACAGATGGTCAACCGTTCCCTCTGCTGGCCAGGCCAATGTATAAAGAGGAGTAAATTATAGAGATAAGCCGCCTCCACCCCCTTAAGGCTGTTGATGGGGGGCTCTCCAAGAGCCGCGGCCGCCCAGGGCCAAGGCAACAGGCAGCAAAGCAGCACTAAGGCCATTATTTTTTTCACATTACACTCCCCCATGACAAACCAGCCAAAGTTGCTGATTGGTGCTTACGCGGAACCGTTAGCAGCAATCCCGTTCTCCTTCCTTGTTCCGTTGTACTATAGCAATAAAAAGCCGTATAACGCAACTATCTGAGCGTTGATAAATTATTTTAAAATTTATTTGTTTTTTAAAATTCTAATTTATATAATCAGTTAAGGGCAGCCCGTCCCCCCCCCCTTCAATCTTATTCATTTTATTTTGAAGATTCTTAAATAACCCATACGGAGTACTGCAACTCTTTATTACAAATAAAGAGAGGGGCATCAGAAGAGATATACAAAGGCTATTTGCCTGAAAATTTAGAGGAGCAAACCCAACAAACCAGGAGGTTAGACAGATGAAGAAAGGACAACAAACGGCAATTATCATCACCACCTTATTGTTAAGCCTGATCCTGGCATTTTCTGCCCAGGCCGTAATTAAAATCGGCGTTCTGGCCAAACGCGGGGTACCAAGAGCCATGCAGAAATGGGGGGCCACGGCGGGCTACCTAACCCAGAAACTGGGCGACAGGGTAGTTATCATACCCCTTAAATTTACGGCCATCGAACCTATGGTCAAGAATGGCAAAATTGATTTTCTGCTGGCCAATTCCGCCTTCTATGTCGATATGGAGAAAAAATATCAGGTCAAGGCCATTGCCACCTTGATTAACTCCCGACAAGGCAAGGCCTTAACCTCCTTTGGCGGTGTAGTTTTCACGACAAAAGACAGCCCCATCAATTCACTGAACGATATCAAAGGTAAAAAATTTATGCTGGTAAAATATTCTTCCTTTGGCGGCGGCCTCATGGCCTGGCGCCTCTTCCTTGATAACGGTATCCATCCCAAGAGGGATTTTGCCTCTTTCATTGAGGGTAACAAACATGACAACGTGGTGCTGGCGGTGAAGCGCGGTATCGTTGATGCCGGCACAATCCGTACCGATACCCTGGAGCGTATGACCGCCGAGGGCAAGATCAAAATAGCTAATTTTAAGATTATCCATCAGATAAAAGACAGTTTCCCCTTTGTCCACAGCACCCGTCTCTACCCCGAATGGCCCATGGCCGCCCTTAAAGCTACCTCCAAGACTCTGGCCGACAAGATGGCGGCAGCCTTAAAGGCCATAACTGCCGGCAGCCCCGCGGCCAAAGCTGCCAAGATTGTGGGCTGGACCAAGGCCGCTGACTACAGCCCGGTACGGGAATGCCTGGAGGTCATAAAGCATGAGACCACAGGCAATTAAGCTGACAGAACCGGTTGATTTACAAATCAGTTAACAATTTTACCAATTTGTGAGGAAAAACAAGATGGCGGATAAACAGAGAGGCATCACCTTTAAATTTGTACTTATTTCTTCAACTCTGGCCATTATTTTATTAAGCCTCATGACCATAGTTATCATTAATTCGGCCCACAATTCCGAAAGACATCTTGGGACGAGTTTTGTCAAAACCCTGGGACATGACCGTGATACTCAAGAAAAAATAGCCCAGCAGGACATAATGGCCAAGGGTAAATCCTTTGCCATGCTGCTTGGCAAAATCGCTTCCACCTTTATCATCGGTTATGATTTTGATTCCCTGCAGCAATTAACCAAGCATGCAGCCATGGACGAAGACGTGGCCAATGTCATTTTCACCGATCCGGCCAATAAGCCCCTCACCAAAGCCTGGGCTCTACAGCCCGGCATGAAGGAGATAAAACGACCGATAACCTTTGACGGTAAGCTTGTGGGCCAGGTGCTGATACGGATGAGCATGGCCCGGGTAAATAAAACAAACAAAATTTTGAACGACAATATCGCTGCCGAGAAGGCCGACCTAATCAAGACCATGGCCGCCTCTACCCGCCAACTGACCATTTGGTTCACCAGCCTGGCCCTGGGGCTGATTGTCCTGCTCTGCCTGACCATTTATTTTTGTCTCCAGCGTCTGGTGGTCAAGCCGATAGCCGGGATTGGCAATAAATTAACCGAAACCACGGCCAGGGTCGCTGATGCCTCCGGTGAACTTAGCGGTTCCAGCCAATCCCTGGCGGATGACTCCTCCGCCCAGGCGGCTTCCTTAGAAGAGGTCTCCGCCTCCATGGAGGAAATCGCCACCATGACCCGCCAGAACTCAGATAACGCGGGGCAATGCGACAGCCTGATGAAAGAGGTAAGCCAGGTAGTGAACAAGGCTAATGAATCCATCATCCGCCAGAGCGAGTCCATGGCCGCCATCTCCACGGCCAGCGAAGAAACCTCCAAAATAATCAAGACAATTGACGAGATAGCCTTTCAGACTAATCTTCTGGCCTTAAACGCTGCTGTGGAGGCTGCCAGAGCCGGTGAGGCGGGTGCCGGCTTTGCGGTGGTCGCGGATGAGGTTCGCAGCCTGGCCATGCGTTCCGCCGAGGCGGCCAAAAACACCACCCAGCTTATTGAGGAAACGACAAACAAAATTAATGAAGGTAACAAACTGTCGGCGGAGACCAACGAAAACTTTTCAAAAGTAGCGGAGAAAGTCTCCAAGGCTGGCAGCTTGGTAGCTGAAATTTCCACCGCTTCCAACGAGCAGACCATAGGACTGAGCCAGGTAAATACGGCAATTAACGAGATTGACCAAGTTACCCAGCGGGCTGCGGCTAACTCAGAAGAGACGGCCAGCGCTGCCGCTGAACTTCTTTCCCTGGCCAAGGCGACAACGCAGTATATTGACCGGCTTATGCTCATGCTGACCGGCAGTAATGGAAAGTCAGAGCCGCGGAAGGCACCACTCCATCGTCCGCCGGTCAAAGCCAAAGCCCCTGATATTGCCCCCCGCAACCACAAAATCAAGCCCTTGCCCGCTCCCCACCTGGCCCATAGAAAGACGACGGCTCCAGAACAGATTATCCCTATGGATAATGACGATGACTTTGAGGATTTTTAAATACCACCACGTGGACATTCAGCGTAGGCACCAGCCTGGGACGGCAAAGAATTGGCCTTAGACCTCTTAATTAGCCCGCATTAACCTCTATGCTCAGGCAAAAAGTCCTCTGCCTGGGGCAGAAAAATCGTAAAGGTGGTTCCGTGCCCCGGCACGCTATCCACCTTTATCCGACCCTTATAATTATTTATTAATCCGTAGACCGTGGACAGTCCCAATCCAGTACCGCTGCCAACTCCCTTGGTGGTGAAAAAGGGCTCAAAAACTTTATCCATAACATCCGAGTTAATACCGCAACCGGTGTCGGCCACCCTTAAACGAACATAGTTGCCCGGAATCAAATTTTCTTCCTCCGCCTGGGTTTCATCTATCTCCCGCCCGTCGACATTTATACTAAAAATGCCACCGTTAGACATGGCATCCAGGGCGTTAACGGCCAGATTCATCATAATCTGGGTAAGATGAGTTTCATCCATGGCAATAATAAACTCATCGCCCGGACAGTCAAGCCGCAAATCAATATCTTCACCCATAATCCGCCGTAGCATTTTGCTCATTTCCTGGAGAGACTCGTGTAAATTTATATTTTTTACAGAACAACTCTGTTGACGGCTGAAGGACAAAAGCTGACGGGTAAGCAGGGCGGCCCGGTTACTGGCCTCATTAATAGCCTTGAGGTTTTCAAAAAGGGGGGTGCCATCCTGGGTCATGGACATGGTCATTTCACTATAACCCATAATAATGGTGAGGATATTGTTAAAATCATGGGCTATGCCGCCGGTAAGCCGCCCCACCGCTTCCATTTTCTGGGCCTGAAGGAACTGAATCTCCAGCTCCTTGCTGCGGGTAATATCTCGAACCGTTTCAATTCCGGCAATAATCCGATCCTCACTATCACGTACCGGACTGGCCGACACCTCCATGTGCATAATAGAGCCATCCTCCGAGACAACGCTGGTCTCCCGCCGATGACTGCTGCCATGCTGAAAAACCTTAACCAACAGACACCCCTCGCAGATATGGTCGCGGCCATGATAGGCCTTGTAGCAATACTCCCCAATGTGACTTCCCTGCTTCTTCTGCAAAGCCGAATTCTGATAAAGAATCCTAAAATTAGTATCCTGCATGGTGAGGCCGTCTCCGAGAGCACCAAGAACCGCATCTAATTTATTACGTTCCTGAATTAATTCGCTCTCAATTCGCCGCCATTCGCTAATGTC
>CAZSOB010000110.1:0-5138 GCA_964608155.1 uncultured Desulfobulbia bacterium | reverse complement strand
GATTTCGGCCATCCGGGGTGAAAAATCGCCGAAGGCCCGCAGCACCAGCTCTCTGGCCTGGGGCCAGCTTACCTTATTGTTGGGGAGATGGGGTAGGGGAGCGTAGCGGTCGTAATCTTCCAGCCGGGGCAGCTCTAAGAGTCTGGCCTTGAATTTGTAATAGCGGCTTACCAGATCATAACGGCTGGTTACAGTGTTGATCAGGGTCGTTACGGTTTTATTGTCCAGTTCATTATAGAGATTCATGGAGCTGATCCAGGAGGGGTAATTGCGCAGACGGTCGTCAATCATCTTGTCGGCCAGCAGGGTATTGGTGATGTGGGTGAAGATGTGGAGATTGGCCTTAAGACCGGCGGTGAGGTCGGCGGCGGCCTGGCGGCGTACCCCGCGTTCCGGGCTGTAGAGGTCGGAGAGTACCTCTTCTTCGCCGCGCTGCCGGTCGCCGAATTTGAGTTGGCCCATTATTTTTTCAAAGAGCAGCACCCATGAACTGCGGCCCACCGGGGCAATTTCTATGAGCAGTCTCTCTTCCACCTGGCTCAGGAGGTGGGGGGCGTAGCGTCTGATAGTGGACAGATAATGGTGGTAAGAGCTTAGGGCGGGGTTGCTTAAAATAGCCTCGGCAGTCTCATCGTTCACGGCGCTCCACTCCAGTTCGAAAAAAACCGTGCAGCGTCCGATACGGCTGCCCTCCTCGCGGATTTTCTGCAGAAAGGCCCCGGCCTCAGGGTTGGGGGTCTGGGTGGTGAAGTTCAGAAAGGCAAAGGTACTCAGCCGGCCGCGGCGGACGGCCAGTTTCTCGAGACGTTGAGTGAGTAGCAGCATATTCTCCGGGGACAATCCGGCCACCTGGTCCTTATACTCCTTTTCAATATCTTCTGCCTCCCGGCGGCAATGGGCGATATCTTTTTCGATCTGAGGATCGTCTACATCTTGATAAAGATCAGTTAAACGCCATATAACCTCTGAACTCTGCAGCCGTTTGTTCAACTCCGTACCCATTTTGTTCTCTCCCTGTTCGACTTGATCGCCGGAATTAATGATTTTTCCTTATTGGATAATCCGCTGAGATGGTATATCTTTATACGTTATATGCAGGAAGATAGCCAGATCAAAGATGGGGCGCCGTTGGTTTTGGGCAAGGGTAATTATCAAAATTGATGGCGTCGTAAAAAGCCCGATCCCCGGTGTTGTGGTGTTTCGGCATACCTTATATGTACAGTTGAAGCTCTGCCGCATCACCACGCCTCGCAGTCTACGCTTAGCTGTATATTGAACTTTTTGACTGGTTGGATAAACGTGTTGACGGGTGCAGAAAATAACTGTTTTTAAGCCCTGTATGGAGTATATTAAAAAATTTTCCGCTGTGTCGCGGTAACCATAGTTACCAGTTTCTTAAATCAATAGATCAGGAGAGTACAATGAAGGTAATGCTATTAGGTGCCCCCGGTGCCGGTAAAGGTACGGTTGCTAAATTATTAACCGCTTTAGACGGCTCGGTGCAGATTTCCACCGGTGATATTCTGCGGGCCGAGGTTCGGGCCGGGAGTGATCTTGGTAGAGATGCCAAGAGATATATGGATGCCGGCGATCTGGTGCCGGACTCCGTGATCATGGGGATGATGGAGAAGCGGCTGCAGGAGCCCGATTGTCAGAAGGGTTTTCTTTTAGACGGTTTCCCGCGTACCATTCCCCAGGCCGAGGAGCTGAAGAAATTAATGGCCCGGATCAATATTGATCTGGATATGGTGGTTAATATTGACGTGCCGCGTGAGGTTATCCTTGATCGTTTATGCACCAGAAGAACCTGCAGCAACCCTGACTGCCAGGCCATTTATAACGTCAAGAGCAACCCCACCAAGGTGGAGGGTGTCTGTGATAAATGCGGCAGCCCGGTGATTCAGCGGGATGACGAAACCGAGGAGGCCATCAGCCATCGTCTGGAGACCTACAACGAGAAAACTGCTCCCCTTATCGGCTTTTACGAGAAAGAGGGTAAATTTCAGAATATCCCCTGCACCTCCAGTGATGATGTAGTGAACGCCATTAAAGAAAAACTGGGATTGTAGTAACTATTCAGAAGTGCCTCATCTTTGCCCATTTTTGCCTTCTCGCATACCTCTATGCTTCAAAGTCAAAAATGAACAGGAAAGCGCAGACTCCGAACCTGAGGCACTTCTGAACAGTTACATTCAGTGGTTATTGCTAATTTCGGGCATTGTGCTGAATAGTTACGGGACTGTAAAGGATGAAGGCGGAAGAATGAAGGATGTGGGCGGGGGAATTTCTCCCCCGGTGGTAACGATTATCGGCGGTGGTCTGGCCGGCTGTGAGGCCGCCTGGGCCGCGGCTGGAATGGGCTGCCGGGTGAGGCTTTATGAGATGAAACCCAAACGCTTCAGTCCGGCCCACACTATGCCGCAGCTCGCTGAGCTGGTCTGCAGCAATTCCCTGCGCTCTGATGCCCCTGATTCAGCCGTGGGGCTGCTTAAGGAGGAGATGCGCCGCATGGGGTCTCTCCTCATGCGGGTTGCGGAGGAGTGCCGGGTGCCGGCGGGTAAGGCCCTGGCCGTTGACCGGCTGCAGTTTGCCGCCGCTGTTACCCGGCAGCTCAAGGAAAACCCCGCCATTGAAATTATAAACGAGGAGGTGCGGGAGCTGGCCCCTGACTGCGGTCTTGATCCGGCCTCCCCGCTTATTCTGGCCACCGGGCCTCTGACCACCGAGGAGCTGACGGTCTCTCTGGCTCGTTTCACCGGCGGGGATTATCTCGCCTTTTATGATGCCATTGCCCCTATTATTGCCGTTGATTCTCTTGACCGCGGCATTATTTATCAGGCCTCCCGTTATGATGACGGGCCCGGTGATTATCTGAACTGCCCCTTTGATAAGGAACAGTATAGCAGCTTCATCAGGGCCTTGAAGGAGGCGGAAAAGGTAGCTTTCAAGGACTTTGAAAAACCTAAATATTTTGAGGGCTGTCTGCCCATTGAGGTCATGGTGGAACGAGGTGATAATACCCCGCGTTTCGGTCCCATGAAACCCGTGGGGCTGCCCGATCCCCGCACCGGCCGAGATCCCTACGCCGTGGTGCAGCTCCGTCTGGAAAATCGGGCGGCCACCATGGTGAATATGGTGGGCTTTCAGACCAAACTTACCTATGGTGAACAGAAACGGGTCTTTTCCATGATTCCCGGGCTTCAGGGGGCTGAGTTTGTCCGCCTGGGCAGCATTCACCGTAATACCTTTGTGCGGGCTCCAGAGCTGCTGAATCGTTATCTGCAGTTTATAGAGCGTCCCGGTCTCCTGCTGGCCGGGCAGATAAGCGGGGTGGAGGGCTATGTGGAATCAACAGCCATGGGTCTTCTAAGCGGCCGGAATGCCGCCTGTCTCGCCCTTGGCCTGCCCCTGACCGCGCCGCCTGCCGATACCGCTCACGGCGCTCTGCTTAATCATCTTACCAACCGGGAGGTCAAGAATTTTCAGCCTTCCAATATTAATTTTGGTCTCTTCCCCCGGCTGGATAAACGGCTGCCAAAAAAACTTAAAGGAAAATATCGTGCTGAGATTGCCCTTGCCTCCCTGGAAAACTGGCTGGCGGCAGAAGGCCGCCCTCTCCCTCTTTGAACTGCTTTTGCTTATGACTCTCTGTCTGCTGGCAAACACCGCCCCGGCCGCGGAAACGGCGGTGGATTACCAGCTGCTGACGGCCTTTGACATACCCGCCCATCTCCTGAAGGGCACGGCCAGTATCACCCTGTCACCTGGCGCCGCCACCGTGGTGCATCTTGACGGCCTGCGGGTGACGGCCATTGAGCTTGACGGTGCCGAGATAAAATCCAGCGGCCCGGCTCTGCCTATTGCCGCCTCTACCTCTGACCGGCGGCTGATTGTCCATTACGAGAAAGAGGTCAAGTCCATGGGCGACGGGCTTGTAGAGAATACGGGCATTGTGCTCAGTGATGACTGGTATCCTCAGCTTGACTTCCCGGCCCTTTTTCATCTCCAGGCCGTTATTCCTGCCAATTTTCTGGCTGTCTCCGAGGCCGACAGTATAAGCATGGAATCCGTGCCGAACAGCCGCTTAGTCACCTTTAAATTCTCTCGTCCTCTGACTTATCTTCATTTTATCGCCGGGCCTTATGTGGAGCGTGAAGTCTCTATCGGTAATGGCAAGAGTCTCTATACCTATTTCTTCTCGGAAGACGCGGAGCTGGCGGTGGACTACCTCCGCAAGGGCAAGGCCTATATCCAGCGTTATGAAAAACTGATCGGCCCTTACCCCTACCAGCGCTTCAGTATTGTTGAAAATCGTCTGCCCACGGGCTATGCCATGCCGACCTTTACCCTTCTTGGCCAGGCCGTGGTTCGTCTGCCTTTTATTGTTGATACCTCGTTGGGGCACGAAATTTTGCACTCCTGGTTTGGTAACGCCATCGGGGTTGATTACGCTCAGGGTAATTGGTGTGAGGGGCTGACTACCTGTCTCGCCGATCAAAGATTTGCCGTTGAGCGGGGGCAGGGCGCTGTTTTTCGCAAGGGGCAGTTGGTCAAATTCGCGGCGGTGAACCGGGAGCTGGGCGGGGCGATTGAGGATTTTAAGGGCGGCGAGGCCTCCCCCAATCCCCGGCGTATTGCCCGGCGGGCGGTGGGCTACGGCAAGACCTCAATGCTCTTCCATATGCTGCACCGCAAGGTGGGTGACAGGGTGTTTTTTGCCGCTCTGCGTGATTTTTACAGGCGGATGGATGGTAAAATTGCCGGTTGGCGGGATATTGAGCAGAGCTTTAAGAATGCCGGGGCTGGCGATTTAAAAGATTTTTTTAAACAATGGCTGACTCGGAAGGATGCCCCGGATTTAAAGGCGGAGGATATTAGCTTAAACGAGGTCGATGGCCGGCTGCACCTAAAATTTACCATTGCCCAGACCAATAAGGTGCCTTATAGAATAGAGGTGCCGGTGGTTATTGTCAATGATTTCGGTCAGCGCCGCGAGATGGTTAAGCTCACCGGTAAAAGTCAAAAGGTGGAACTTACTCTTAAGCAATATCCCTTAGAACTGGTGATTGATCCTGATTATAACCTTATGCGTACCTTAGGGGTTGACGAAACCCCGCCGGTCTGGGCTCTGCTTGCCG
>CAZSOB010000109.1:0-5181 GCA_964608155.1 uncultured Desulfobulbia bacterium | reverse complement strand
ATACCAAGATCTTTAAGGCTTTGGCCCAACTTTACATTATTCTCATCACCATACCGCAGACCTTCTTCAAGCTGGGCCGGGGTTACTATGCCGCTGTCAACAAGAATATCACCAAATCTTTTGCGTTTCGATTGTCGCATTATATTTTTGTTATTTATCAGTAATGTCCGGTTAAGAACGTGCATTGTGCTCAATACGCTTACGGTACATAGGGACAGATTTTATTTTTCCGGCTTTCGATTCGGGGACAGAATGATTTTCGCCAAAAACGCGAAAAAAGCTCAGTCCCCTTGGTCTATAGGAAAAATTTAATCTGCCTCCCGGCCTAAAACCATCTGTCAGGCTTAATGCAAAACTCTGACCGGACACCACTGGCTATTTATGGTTAAAATTGTAATCAGTTCACCCTGCCGCCGCCCGGTAAGCGATTTTTCTTGTCAAAAAGCCCTTCTATTTGGCGAGAGATCCTATACCGTAATAAAATATTACAGCCGCAACAGCAATTATCAGGGGCAGTATTAATTTGTATTTTCTCCGAAATAGAGGACTGCTATCCCTTCTTTCCAGAAAATCAACGGCATCATACATGCATTTTGGAGTTATCTCCTGACTCTGATCGGCACAAGCCGCCAGCAGCGCCCTGTTCATTAACCAGTTAATTAATCGTGGTACGCCTTTGCTGTATTTCCATAATATATTCCGGGTTGACTTGCTCAACTTCAGGTCAGAGCGCCCGGCCTGACTTAAACGATAATGGACGTACTGAGTCATCTCTGTTTTTGAAAGAGGGGCAAGCTTTTCGATAATAGTCACCCGCTGCAGGAGCTGACGCAGGTTTGGCTGCTCAATCAGGGTAAGGAGTTCGGGCTGACCAACCAGAATTATCTGAATAAATTTTTGTTTATCAGATTCAAAATTTGATAACAACCGCAGCTGTTCTATACTTTCAGGGTAGAGATCCTGGGCCTCATCAACTATTATGATCAGCCTTTTATTATCCTGGGAAAGTTTGAACAGATGATCGTTAAGGGCGGCAAGTAAACAGTCGATACTTTCATCAGTATTATGGCTGCGCAGACCAATATCCCGCAGAATGGCCAATACCAATTCCCTTGGCGACAGCAGCGGCGAGAAGACCAGGGCGATTTCATATTTTTCAGCCAATTTGGCGGTCAGGTGTTTCAACACCATGGTTTTACCGGTGCCAATCTCTCCAACCACAATAATGAAGCCCTCTCCTTCGTCAACCCCAAACTGAATGACTTTTTCAAGGGCATTATGTTTGCTTGAGGGGAAATAAAAATCCCGGTCAGGAGTTAGGCTGAAAGGAGTTTCTTTAAAACCAAAAAAGGCAAGATGATCTATCATGACGGTTAAAAAATTATTTTTCCAATAATTTTAGGGGAGTTAAATCCATCTTTTCACCAGTAAGCAAGGTAGAGTTGGTACTTTTTTTAAGGTAATCAGCCGTCTTTCTGCTGATAGGAAGCGGCTTGTTCATAGTAACAACATTGGCGGTGATAAAGACGAGAAGTTCATCCCTTTTCTTATCTTTGCTATGGCTTTTAAACAAATATCCCAGAATAGGAATTTTTGAAAGACCAGGAACGCTGTCATTACCTTTTCCATCAGATTTAAGCATGATACCGCCGATTACGGCGGTAACACCATCCTTCAGCAACAAGTCCGTGGTGATCTCCTGCGTGTTAAGCGAGGCGTTATTGTTTATTGTCTGGCCTACACTGCCATTGTTGACCGTCAGTTTAATGGAAATCAATTTACCCTGTATCTTTGGGGTAACTTCGAGACTCAAATTGGCTTCTTTAAAGGTCGTATTAGTGCCGCCATCGGTTGTTGTCGTGTCAAAGGCAATTTCTGTGCCCTGTTTTATTTTCGCCGTTTTACCGTCTTTTACCAGAATCTGCGGAGAGGAGAGTACCAGGGCCAGATTGTCCTGTTGCAGAGCATTCAGAGCGAAATCCAAAGCAAAATCAGCATTTACGTAGCCCAAAGAAATACCGAGATTATTAGTAGTAGCAGGCTTGAGAGATGTTGCTGCCGTAGATATTTTTCCGGTAAACATATCTGCCGCTTTATAATTTCCTTTATAATCCCATGTAATTCCCAGTTGGCGTTTTGCCTCCTGAGTAACCTTGACAATACTGGCCTTTATATGGATCTGAGAGACGGGCTGATCAAGGACTTTAAGCATCGCCCTGACCCGTTTGATCTTTTCGGCATTATCCTGCACCACAAAACAATTATCCCTTTTGGATGCTGTGATTACACCTTTTGGGGAAAGAAGCGGCTTCAACTGCTTAAGCAGATCTGAAGTATCACTGTATTGCGGACAAAGTTGCGTGGTGATAATTGGTTCCGCCCGTTTTGGGTCAACCTGAATTACGTTATTTTTTTCTGAATATTGTAGATTATTGGTGCTGATTATCAATTGGAACAAGTCGTAAAGGGTTGTGTTGGTCAAATCCACAGTCATAGTTTTGGTTCTTTTTATTTCCGGAGAAATAAAAATATTGACCCCGGCCCTTTTACCGATTGATCTTAAGAGATTGGCCACTGAAAGCTTTTCGACCCGTATTGAAATATTATCATTTTTCAAACTGTTCAGGAGGCTGTGCGCCTCTGCCGGCTTACTGGCAAATGCCGAAGGAATAATAAATTGAGAACCGCAAAGCAACATAAGCAGGCCACAAATCATAGTGAAAAACAGCCGGTAATATCTTTCTTTTAAATTATGACGATTAATCAATTTTTCACTCCGTCTTTGTTAGAAAAATCATAAAGTTTGGTGTTAAATTCAAGCAGGTGCGAACAACCGTCTTTTTTAATAACAACGTGTGTTTTGGTAATCTGCTCAATGAGTACGTCTTTAAGATGGCTGCCAACGCCGACTAATTTATTGTTAATAATAGCCTGGGGGCTATTCTGACCCCAGATAACACTCTGGAGGGTAAAACCGCTTATCGGTTCCTGGCATTTGTTATCTTTTGACGTGACATCAAATTTGCGGCGAAAGCTGGCAGGCCAGCTAAAAGGATTACGGCTGCTTTTAGTATTATGGCGGGAATTATAGTCCGGCAAATTTGCGGGCTGGATCACCAAGACCTCCACCTTTTTTTCAACTGCCATGGCAGACGACAGGTGGATATTGGGAAAAGACAGAACAGCCATGGCAAACAGATAAAAATATTTTGGTGATTTCATAGTGACTTTTCAACCTGAATTCTGCCAACCTGAATACTGAAGTTAAGATCCTGGCCCGGCTTGCCGCCACTCTCGGATTTGATCGTGAATTTATCAAATACGCCTATTTCTGATCTGCTTTCCAGGTATTTAAAATAAGTCAGCAGACGGTCATAGGACGTGTGCCCGGCCAAACTTACCGGAAATATTTTATAGCCGTCATGCTTAATCACCGGCAGCTGCTTTAATCGGGCCATTCCCTGGCCCATGGATGCCGGTGAAGTTGGCAGCAGAGAGAGAAGCACCTGAAAAAACATCTGCTCATCACCGTTATTTTGCCACATTTTATCAGAAAAATTAGTTCGCAACTCCAGAATCTCAGCTTGAGTCTTTAATTTTTTGTCCTGCTTTTTGAGCGTTA
Source organism: uncultured Desulfobulbia bacterium (assembly GCA_964608155.1). Taxonomy (GTDB): domain Bacteria; phylum Desulfobacterota; class Desulfobulbia; order Desulfobulbales; family VMSU01; genus JAADIV01. Next base: position 1,559 of record CAZSOB010000109.1, on the reverse strand, counting down.
AGTATTCACTGGTCATCATCTTCTTGACCTTGGCGGCAATATCAGCTTTAGTGGTGGAATTCAAATCTGCCGTATCTAAATATTCTTTTGCTTCTTTAGCATATTTTTTCTGCATAGGTTCAATTTTCAGGGTATAGCCCGCATACAATAATGAAAGGCCTATCATATATCCCATAACAATGATTCTTACTTTTTCCCCGAATTTAGGCTCCCTTTTTAATTCACGAAACCATTGCTTTATCTTTTGGGAATACTCAGAAAAATTCAGGTTTTTATTAACGCCCATAGTCTTTAAAAAATCGTTTTTTATTAAATCGTGCTAAAACTTATCCATCGTAAGTTGTAACTATTCAGCGTGATGCCTAAAAGTAACTATAACCACCGGGGTGCTGCTGAATAGTTACCGTAAGTTTTGTAATGTTGCCACCATTGAGACCAGGATAACTGGCAAATATTATGTCCTTGATTTTAAAGTAAATACAATTTTAAAATTATAGCCGGTATACGTGGTGTTCAACGGCGGTGACAGTTTGCCAATTGTTTGTAAAGCGGCGGAAGAAAAAATCTTCCGGTCATTCTTTAGTTTATCAACAAATTCTGGTAATGCGTCATATAATGTTGCAACACCATTAATGCTTCCGGCGTTTCCGTTAACTGCAACTTTGTTACATTTTACTGATTTCGGTAAATGTTCGGCAATACTTTGCAGTACCCTTGAATAATAGTGTTTTTGCCCTCTGATATTGTTATTTTTTTTGATATCAACAGATAGTTCTTGGATTAATTTTTTCCGATTAGCAATTGATCTTTTTAAAACAAAAACCCGCGCCTGGAGAATGATTACATCATTATCAGACTGAGCAGATTTATTGGTCGCCAAGTTAATTTCAGCCAATTTTTTTACGGTTGAACGATAACTCGCGTAAAAGCCCAAACCTGCTATCACAAAAAAAAGTCCTGTGATAATATAAACAACGGCCCATGTCCTTTTGGGCGATGATTTAGTTGGCGATAGATTTATCCGTTCGATCATGACTACCACCTCGTTCCGGCCCCAAGGCCGATAATATGCAGTTCTGAATCGCAGGATTCAGCAGGCGTGCTTACAATCTCTGTCAACTCCTCGCCCATGGTTCCCATGATATGCCGATGCAGTTTGTCAAATAAGTCACCAGCTCCTATAACGTAATATGACGAAATCTGGCTGCCCTTCATCACCGTACTGAAATAATCTCTGGTTCTGATTATCTCAGCACTTATTGCTTTAAGATAGTCTTGTGTTTTCACTTCAGTCGTTTTCATTGTACCCTGCTGTGATGGAAGAGAGCCGCGGTCTTCACTACCAAGGTCTGCGCCGACATCGGGACTGATTAAATCGAAACAGCTGAGAACCGACATGCTTTCCGCGTCGTTATCAAGGTTAGTTAAATCGGATTTTCCTAATGGTGCCTCAGCGTTCTCCATGAACAATATATCAACATCTTCATGGACGGGAACGGCAGGTATATTCTCCGCTTTATCCACCTGGCCGGAGGCTGCCGCCATTAGATTTTCCTCTC
>CAZSOB010000108.1:0-5199 GCA_964608155.1 uncultured Desulfobulbia bacterium | reverse complement strand
GAATTTTTTTCGCGGTTTTTAGCGAAAATCATTCTGTCCCCGAATCGAAGGCTGGAAAAATAAAATCTGTCCCCTAAGTACCGTAAGCGTATTGAGCACAATGCACGTTCTTAATCGGACATTAGTGACATTTACTCAGCTCACAATTAACTTCTCGCATTCATCAACTATTACCGCCGCCGCTTCCGGGCGGGCCAGTTTCCCGGCCTGTTTTTCCATTTGGCGGCGCGACTCATTATTCTTTAATATTTCCGCGATGGCCCGGCCCAGAAGCGCGGGGGTTAAATCCTGCTCCTTAAACATCCTCGCCGCCCCGGCCGCCACAAGATAATCACCATTTTTTTCCTGATGATTATCCGCCGCAAAAGGAAAGGGGATGAGGATAGCGGCCTTGCCCAATACGGTTAATTCGGCCAGGGTAGTGGCCCCGGCCCTGGAGACCACAAGGGAGGCCGGGCTGTAAATCCGGGCCATATCCTTAAAAAACGCCCTGACCTCCGCCTCTACCTTAATCTCCTTCCAGGCCTCACGACTCATCGACTCATCATCTTTGCCGGTCTGATGAATCACCCGGAAACCGGCCGGAAGCTCTGTTAAAATACCGCCCACGGCCTCCGGCAGCAGGGTATTTAAACAATGCGCCCCCTGGCTGCCCCCCAGAATCAACAGAACCGGCTCCTCGGCGGGCGGCCCGGCCGCAGCCTTGATAATCTCCTCCCGCACCGGGTTGCCGCTGAAATAACATTTTCGCGGCCGGAAATAACGCTCACTGCCGGGAATTGACAGAAATACCCGCCGCGCCACCCGGCCCAGCTGCCGGTTGGCCAGACCGGGTACTGAATTCTGTTCATGAATGGCAGTTGGAATCCTTAAAAGCCGGGCCGCCGCTATCACCGGCCCGGTGACATAGCCCCCTACCCCGAAAACCAGAGCGGGTTTAAATTCCCGCAACAGACGCAAGGCCTCCAGCAGACTCATGGGCAGCCCCCACATGGTTCTCAACATCCCCATGATCCCGGCCCCCTTCAAGGCCCCGCAATGCATAGTCCGGGCCTCAAAACCATAGCGGGCCAGACCTTCTCTATCCACTGCCCGGCCGGTACCGGCAAAGAGGATACGGGCCTCCGGGGTGCGGCGTTTTATCTCCTGAGCCACGGCAATTCCCGGAAAGAGATGACCACCGGTGCCGCCGCCGGTAATAATTATCCGGAGCTCCCTCCTGCTCATTTAGCCTTACCCGCCAGCTTACCCACCACCTCCTGAAACACCTCACCCCGCTCCCCGTAGCTGGTAAACATATCAAAACTGGCGCAGGCCGGTGACAGAAGGACGACATCGCCGGACTCGCTTAATTCAGCCGCCCGTTTGACCGCCCCCTCTAAGGAGTCATGGAGTTCCTGGGGACATAAACCGCGGCAGGCAGCAGCTATCTCAAAACGGGCCTCACCAATCAAAAGCATAACCTTGACCTTTTCTCCGATCTGCGGCCGCATCAGTTCATAGCCTCCTTCCTTGCTCAGGCCTCCGGCAATGAGGATAACCGGGCGCTCCATACTCCCCAGGGCGGCGGCCGCGGCCCCGACATTGGTGGCCTTGGAATCATCTATATACTGAACTCCGTTAATTTCCACCACCGGGGTCAGGCGGTGGGCCAGAGGCCGAAAGGCCTTTAAACCTGCCGCGATATCCTCACTTCCACAATTAGCCGTTTTGGCGCTTAAAATCGCGGCCGCGGCGTTGGCGGGATTAGGCGCCAGCGCCAGGGCGCCGGTAAGGTCATAATCGTCCGCCTCCATCCCCTGCGCGAGATGGATACTGGCGCCCTCAATCACGGCCTCCAGCCCCGAAGCCGTGCCAAAATAATATCTTTGGGCCAGGGGCGGATTTTCTCGCAAGAGCCGGCAAATCACGGGATCATCAGCATTTAAGATGGCGCTGTCAGCCGCAAGCTGATTACGCAGGAGACTCATCTTACTCAAGGCGTAATCCTCCAGGTTCTCATAACGATCCAGATGGTCGGGAGAGATATTAAGGATAACCCCCACCCGCGGTCTGAATCCGCCCGCCATATCCAACTGAAAGCTGCTCACCTCCAGCACCAGCCAGTCCGCCTCCTGGGGGCCGGATAAATAATCGGTGAAAGGGATGCCGATATTGCCGCCGACAAAGACCTTTTGGCCCGCCGCCCGCAACAGATCACCAATCAGGGTGGTGACGGTGGTCTTGCCATTGGTGCCGGTTATGGCCATCACCGGGGTACGCAAATAATCCGGGGCCAGGGCCAGCTCGCCGATTACCGCGGCACCCCGCCGCCCGGCCTCCTGGAGCAGAGGCATATCCGGCACGCCGGGACTGACGATTATCACCTCCGCGGCCTCAAAAAAATCCCGGCTATGGCCGCCCAGCTCATATTTAACGCCCCGCCCGGTTAGCCAATGGGCATTCTCCGCCTTGGCAGCCCCGGCATCGCTCACCGAGACCACCGCCCCCAGCCCCTGACAAAAGCGCAGCGCTGAGCGCCCGGATTTACCGAGGCCGACAATCAAGACCCTGGTTTGGGGGCGGATCAGCATCAGCTTAACGTAATTTAAGGGTGGCCAGAGCGCTGAGCCCCAGAATGATGGAGACTATCCAGAATCTAACCACCACCTTTGGCTCCTCCCAGCCCATCTTTTCAAAATGATGATGAAAGGGGGCCATCAAAAAAATCCGTTTACCGCCGCTGACCTTGAAATATCCCACCTGCATCATTACCGACAGGGCCTCCATGACAAAGATGCCGCCCACCAGGGCCAGAAGTATTTCCTGCTTGGTGATAACGGCAATACCGCCCATGGCGGCACCAAGGGCCAGGGAGCCTGTATCACCCATAAAAATCTGGGCCGGATAGGCGTTAAACCACAAAAAACCCAGGCAGGCCCCCACCATGGCACCACAGAACACCGCCACCTCACCGGCTCCGGCCACATAGGTAATATGCAGATAATGGGCCAGAACAACGTGACCGGCAAGATAAGAAAATATAAGGTACACGGCGCTGGTCACCACGGTGGGGCCGGTTACCAGACCATCTAAGCCGTCGGTGAGATTGACGGCGTTGGAAGAGCCGACAATGACCAGAACCATAAAAAATATATACCCCCAGCCCATATCAATATGAAAATTCTTAAAAAAGGGCACGGTGAGCGCCTCATTAACCGCCGGATCACGATAGATAAAGTATCCGGCCAGCAGGGCGCCGCAGATCTGTAAAATAATTTTGCCCCAGGGGCTTAAACCCCGGCTGTTTTGCCGTCTTATCTTGCGATAATCATCATAACCGCCAATGGCCGCGAACCAGATGGTAATAAATAAAATTATCCAGACATGGGGATTATCGAGCTTAACCCAGAGCAAGGTAGTTATGACCATGGAGAAAATAATCAGCACCCCCCCCATAGTAGGTATCCCCTGTTTAGAGAGATGACTAACCGGGCCGTCCTCCCGGATAATCTGTCCTATTTTATAATCCCGCATGGAACGGATAAACCAGGGCCCCAGAAAGATAACAATCAAAAAGGCGCTAACCGTTGCTCCCACACAGCGGAAGGTAATATAGCGAAAGACATTAAAACCGCTGAACAGGTGATGAAGCGGATATAAAAATTGATAAAACATTAATCCCCTTTCCGGGTTGGAAACTCATCAAATTTTAAAGGCTCAATAAATCTTTCCATCCGCATCCCCCTTGAGCCCTTGATAAGGAGCAGATCGCCGGTGCCTATTTTCCCCTTGCCGAGCAGATCGCTCAAGGCCTTATTCATCTCTTCGGCCCCGGCACAGATCACTATCCGTTCCCTGTCCATCCCGGCTTTGACGGCACCGGCGGCCATTATCCCGGCATACTCACCTATGGTCAGCAGATAATCAAAGCCCTCCCGCACCACTCTGCCGCCAATCTCGCCATGGGCCTCAACGCTGAAGCCGCCAAGTTCCAGCATATCACCCAGCACCGCGACGCATTTCCCGCCCCTGCTGATCTTGCGGGCCGCAGCTAAAGCCGCCCGCATGGAGGCGGGATTGGCGTTATAGGAGTCGTTAATCACCCGCAGACCGTTGGCAAGCTTCATAAGCTGCAAGCGGTTATCAGACGGCCTGAATGATTCAAGACCGGCAACAATATCCGCGAATTCAATACCCGCCGCATGGGCGATGGCCGCTGCCGCCAGGCCGTTTAACATATTATGTTCCCCCAGAGCCCGCAGTCTCACCCGGCCCTCACGGGCACCTATTTTTAGGGTAAAGGCAAGGCCGTTCTCCCCCCAAACCTTAGGATAGCAGCCCCTGACTTCGGCCTCCCGCCGGCGTCCGAAACTGACCATCGTACCCCGGCGGCCCCGAATCAGACGGCGAACCTCGGGATCATCAATATTAACCACGAGAGTAGTTGAGGAGCGGCTGTGGCTTAACAATTCGCCCTTGGCCGCCGCCACCCCTTTAATATCGCCAAGCCCCGCGAGATGGGCCGGATGAATATTGTTCAGACAGGCGATATCGGGATCGGCAATCTCAGTGAGCCTGGCAATTTCACCGGGGGCATTCATGCCCATCTCCAGGACGGCGTAATCATGATGGAAATTAACCGGCAGCAGGGAGAGAGGCAGGCCAATGAGATTATTAAAATTACCCTTGGTCTTAATTACCCGGCCGTCTCTCTCTAAAATAGCGGCGGTCATATCCTTCACCGTGGTTTTGCCCGAACTGCCGGTTATGGCCGCCACAGTGAGATTTCGCATAATATTACGCCGCCAGGCGGCAAGATCACCCAGGGCCTTACAGGTATCGGCCACGATTATTTGCGGCACCGGAACAGTGGTGAGCGGGCGGGAGGTAATAACGCCGGCCGCCCCCTTTTTAACCGCCTCCCCGCAAAAATCCGCCCCGTCAAAATTATCCCCGCTTAGAGTTAAAAAGATGTCACCCGCCCGCACCTCACGACTATCAGTGACAATACTGCGGAAGGACATGGTAGAGGAAAAATTATTGCGCAGCCGGCCGTTAGTGGCCAGTATAACCTGCTTAAGGCTCCAGGAGGGGTTCTGCAAGGTGGCAAAACCGTAGCCAAAGCCAATGGCGCCGACAGCCGAGGCCATCGTTTCGTACGTTGCCGCCCGAGCCGAAATTTCCATGCTCAATCCCTCCTGATTTTTTTAACGTCAA
>CAZSOB010000107.1:0-5216 GCA_964608155.1 uncultured Desulfobulbia bacterium | reverse complement strand
TTTTTTTCCAGGTGGCCCTTCTTGATGCCAGACTTATCGCCGGCAGTAATCAACTCTTTCAGGAACTGCAAAGCGACTACCAGCAGAAATTCATCAACGGCCAGCGCCAGAATTTCTTAGAGCAGATGATTCAGCACCGCGAACATCGTCTCAAGACCTTTGCCAAGCACAGCTATCTCTTAGAGCCGCATATCAAAGAGGGCCGGGGCGGTCTGCGGGACATTCAAGCCATTATGTGGACGGCGAGAACACTTTTCGGGCTCAAGGATATGGCAGCCATTCACGAGGCAGGAATCCTCAGTGCCGCAGAGTACAAGGAGATCACTAAGGCTTGGGAACACCTGATTCAGATTCGAAACAGACTCCATTACCTGAGCGGCCGTAAAAACGATCAGCTCTTCTTTGAGCACCAGGAGGAGATCAGTAAACAATTTAATTACCGGGCCAGCACCGGAATCAGGGCAGTTGAGCAGTTCATGCGCAAGGTCTACGACAACCTGCAGACCATTGCCGTCAGCACCGACCTCTTTTTCGCCCATGTCCAGGAAACCATTATTCCGCCGCGCTCGGCTGCCGCGGAGGACGACAAGACACTGGAAAGCGGCATTTTCAGCCGCCGGGGCTATATTCACCTTGGCAGCCGCCAGGAATTACGCCGGCGGCCCATTCTCATCCTTCGCCTCTTTCTCCAGGCCGCCAGAACAGGACTTCCCGTCCACCATCAGACCCGTAAACTCATCACCGCCAATCTTGATCTGCTGGCCAAAATTCAGCAATCAGCCGCCGCCGGGCAGACCTTTCTCGATATACTCGCCGCCGATCAAAAACCGCCTGCCACTCTGGAAGCCATGCTGGAATGCGGCGTTCTGGCCGCCTATCTGCCGGAATTCTCCCATCTCAAGTCTCTGGCCCAGCATGATGTTTACCATATCTTCACCGTTGATTATCATCTCATCCAGACCGTTGCCGCTTTAAAAGATATAATTTCTGATAATCACAATATATTCAGTGTAATTCAGAACCCGAAAATTCTTTTCCTGGCCGCCCTCCTGCACGATATCGGCAAGGGCTACGGCACCGACCACGCCGCCAAAGGCGCCAGACTGGCCGAAGAAACCGGCCGCCGCCTAAAGCTGAACGCCAGGGAGACAGAGACCCTGGTCTTTGCCATCCGCCAGCATCTCTTCCTCTCCGAAACCGCCCTGCGCCGGGATCTGGAGGACAGCGATCTAATTGCCCGCTGTGCCGGAATCATCCAGTCAACGGAGAGACTGGCTATCCTCTACCTGTTATCCATTGCCGACGCCATAGCCACCGGCCCGGCCAACTGGAACGACTGGAAGGCGGCTCTGCTTCTGGAGTTATATCTGAAAATCGCCCTCTTTCTTGAAAAAAGCGGCCAGGAGGAGAATGGTTTCAGCCAGGGAATTGCCTGGATCAAGGAACAGATACAGAAATTATCAGGAGAAGATAAAAAAACCTTCGACCTGGACAGCCTGCCGGATGATTACCTGCTCAATTTTGCCCCGGAGGATATTGTTACTCATTTGACCACGAGTAAGGAATTAGACGATGATAATTTTATTCTTCAGCCCCGTGACAAAGGAGACCATTGGTCCCTGCTCATTATCACCAGAGACCGCCCCGGCCTGCTCACCAAGATCTGCGGAGTCACCGCCCTGCACGGCTTAGAAATTCTGGCGGCCCAGGTCTTTACCTGGCCGACGGGAATCGCCGTAGACACTATCGACGTCTGCCCCTTCTACAACGAAACCTTTGGCGACCAGGAATGGGCTGACATGCGGGCGGATTTAAAAAAGGCACTGACCTTTCGCTTAGGCCTGGATTACCGCCTGAACGGCAGCCCGGCGGGTCTGTCCCCGAAAAAGGTAAAAATCGCCGGGGTACCGCCCAAGGTGATTATTGATAACACAACTTCCGCGTCCTTTACCATCTTTGAGGTTTACGCCGACAAGGAGGTGGGGATGATCTACCGCATCGCCGGAACCCTGGCAAATTTCAGAATCAATATCTTTCGGGCCAAAATCGGCACCCGTTCCGACCAGGTGGTAAACGTCTTTTATGTCCTGGACAATAAAGGTCGGAAGATCACCAGCCCGGATTTTCAGGAAGAGGTGCGTCAGAGCCTGTTGTTTGCCGCCTCACCCCGGGGCTGACCTGTCGCCCAAGGTCTTAAGGAGCTGCCGGGCCTCTTTCAGTGCCGGAAAAGAGACGCCCTTATCCCGGGCCAGCTTCACCGCCTGCCGCAGATAATGAACCGCCTGTCCCTTGTCATGCAGCTTCATAAAAGCCAGCCCGAGATGGTAATTAACCGTGGGATTATCAGGCAGGCTGTTCTGGGCCTGAACAAATTGAGTTTTGGCCAGGGCGAAGGAACCCCTTTTATAATGCACCCAGCCCAGGGTATCCGCCACATAGGGATCGTCAGGAGCCCCTGATTTAGCTACCAGGGCCAGACGCAGGGCCTCACCAAGATCCTTGCTGTGGTTGCTCAGATACCAGGCCAGATTATTGGCCGCCGGGCCGAATTCCGGCTTGCTGTCCAGTATTTTTCGATAATTTTTGGCGGCCTCATCATCGCGGCCCTGACGTTCCAGAAGAATACCGAGCTGCATCCTGGCACCGATCAGAGATGGATTATCAGATAAAGCCCCCTGATACTGGGCGATGGCCTTGGCAATCTGCCCCTGCTTCTGGAGCATCCCGCCAAGAAGAATATAGGGCGCGGCACTCTGGGGAGCCAGTTTTTTTATCAGCACAAAACTATGTTCGGCCACTTGCTCTTTGTGGAGACGCAGGGCCAAAAGCCCCTGTTGCATAAGAAGAGCCGGGTTCTCCGGAAATTTTTCCACCTGGGCCTGAACCAGCTGCCAGGCGGCCTCCTTTTTATCCTGCTTGAACATAACGCTCACGATATAGGCCAGAGTTCTTGCTGACTGCGGCGCCAGCGCCAGGGCCTTGTTAAATTGACCGCGCGCCGCTTCAAGTTGTTCGTCACCCATATAGGCCAGCCCCATGAGCTGATAGACGCGGGGGGCTTTGGGTACCGCCTTCTGGATATTACCAAGCAGGCGGCGGGCATTTTCATAATCCTTCTCCCGGAGCAGACATTCTGCCAAAATCATTGCCCCCTGGACATTAGTGGGATCAATCTGCAGAACCGCGAGGGCCTGCTGCTTGGCATCCGACACCGCTTTATTCTGTAAATACATATTCGCCAGCAGCAGACGGGCCTTGTAATGACGGGGAGCATATTGCACCGCCGCCAGGGCCTCGGATGTGGCTAACTCGGTATTACCCTTTTTATAATAAGCATACGCCTTGACATAATGGGCCTCCGCCGAACGTGGCTGATCCCGCAGAACCCCGGTCAGCAAAGTCAGAGCCGCTTCATATTTTTTATCGTTTACCAGAAGTTTGGCCTTTACGATACGGCCGTTAAGATTGCCCTTGTCAGCGGTTAAAATCTTCTTAACGAGTTTCCCGGCCTCCGGAAAGTGCCTGAAATCAAAATAAAGGTTAGCGAGGAGCCCCTGAATATTAATCGGTTTAGCGACCTGTTTAATGGCCTGTTTGTAGAAATCCTCGGCCTTGGTAAAATTTTTCCGGCGCTGATAAAAATTAGCCAGGGCCACCAGGGGACGGGCGTCGGCCGGGGACTCAGCCACAGCGGCCCGCAGGGCCTTCTCCGCCTTAGCAGGCTTCTGCATGCCATCATAAAAACCGGCCTGTAACATCAGAGCCCGGGCCTTATCCTTATCCGCCGCCTCCCGCACCATGGCCGCGAAAGCCGCGTCCGCCTCTTTAAAACGTTTGCGGCTAAGATAAAAAGTGGCCAGGGCCTGATGCAGATCAAGGGCCCTGGGCTTTAGACTCAAGGCCTGGCGCAGTGCCTTCTCGGTGGCTCCAAACTTCTTTTGACGCTCCAGAATTTTGGCCTTCAAAACCCAGAGGCGGGGATTATCACCTTTAATTTTAATGGCCTTGTCCGCCCCGCTCAGGGCGGAATCAAGATTACCGGTGGCCATGTTGAGATTAGCGAGAAGGACAAGCCCCTCCAGGTTATCAGGCTCCCTGTCCATTATTATCTTTAGCCGCTTGCGGCATTCATCATATTTCCCGCCCAGCAGCAGAGCCGTTGCCAGCTTATATTGGGCATCAATATTAGCGGGATTCAGAGAGGTGGTAATGGAAAATTGACGGAAGGCCCCCTTGCCGTCCCTTGCCCTGAGCATGGCCTTAGCCAGCAGATAATGGGCCTTGGCGTTCTTGGGCGCCAACTGCACGGCATTCTTCAGCTCAATAATAGCGACCTTGATTTTACCAGCTTTAAGGGCCTGCTGCCCCCTCTGCAAATGTTCCTTGAGACTGGCCTTTTTGTTGGAACAGGCGGTAAAGGCAAATAATAAAAAGCAAACAAGAAGAAACGCCCACAGGCGCTGATATTTATTATTCATTTCTTTTCCTCAAGATAATTGAGACTGCGAAAGACACGACGTTTACAAAAACAGCAACGCATTTTTATATCACCAATGCAGATTATACCGACAGTCAATTATAATAGCAATTGGTAACTATTCAGCAGCACCCAATCCGAAGTCTCACAGGCTCGCTTACCTGCGCATTAACCTCATTAAGGCCTGCCAACCCAGCACTTGACTTTTTCACCCCGATTGTTATCATCGGCCATGACCGGCTCAGTCCACCATAACTCGCCCAAGGTTCCGGCATGAACAACCCCGCCAGCAACCCAAAACAGATCGGCCCCCTTTTGAATATTCTTATAGTGAAAACCAGCGCCATTGGCGATGTTACCCACACCCTGCCGGCCTTAAACGCCCTGCGGGCGCAATTCCCCAGGGCCTCTATCAGCTGGCTGGTGGAGGAAGAGGCGGCAGATATCCTCGCAGGCCACCCTGACATTGACCACCTGCTCATCTCCTCGAGAAAACGCTGGCTGCGGCAGTTAAAGACCGGTAAAGCCCTCCCCGCCTGCCGGGAAATATGGCGTTTTATAAGAGATATCCGAGCTGTCAGATACGATCTTCTGCTTGATTTTCAGGGACTATTAAAGAGCGGCATTCTCATCGCCCTCTGTCGGGCCCGAAGAAAGGTGGGCTTTGGGCGGGGCATGGAACATAGTGAAGGCAGCTACCTGTTTTTAAACGAGAAAATAGCGCCGATATCCATGGACA
>CAZSOB010000106.1:0-5227 GCA_964608155.1 uncultured Desulfobulbia bacterium | reverse complement strand
TTGACAAGCAGGGATAGTGATGATTAGTGTGGGCGGTTAATAAACCTGTTGATTAAGTACGATGGTCTCGGAAAAAGCCAAAATCGCAAAATCTACACATAGTGATTTCAATAGGTTAGCTATGGCAAAGTTGTCCAAATTGGACTTTTTAACAGTCCATTAAGTATAATTTTTGCTTTAATTCGAGTTAGACACCAAAACAATCTAAGCCATATAATTGATTTAACAAGAATTATTTTTTACTGGTAATAATGGTCGCGGGCCACGAGATAGGCCCATTCGCCCCCAGTTGAGCCTGTATTTGGAGCATTTTAAGCAACCGCGGCCCAAAAAGTTAAGAAGCTCTCCCCCGTAATAGAAAAGGAAGAAAAATGACCGAAGACAATATCTCCCATGCCAAGGAAAAAATCATGGGAATGGACAAAAATCCCAGCCACATCATGCCCCATAAATTGACTCTGGACAGTAAAATTAAATTCAGATGTCATCCGGGCGTATCCTGTTTCACCGCCTGTTGCGGTAATATTAATATAATCCTTACCCCCTTTGATATTCTTTGCCTAAGAAAAAGAATCGGTATTGACTCCGATGAATTCCTGCTGCGCTACACCAAACCCATCTTTATCCAGCAAACCGATATGCCTGGTGTCCAGATTCATCTTACCAAAGAGGGCCGCTGTCCCTTTGTCACCAAAGAAGGCTGCTTAGTGTATAGTGACCGGCCGTCAGCCTGTCGTTATTACCCCGTGGGCATGGCCGATTTTCATGAAGGCGCCCAGGAAGATCAGGACACGGAAAAATTCTTTTTTCTGGTCAAAGAGGATTATTGCAAGGGCCACGAGGAGGACAAGGAATGGACAATCAGGGAGTGGAGGGCCGATCAGGGTTTAGATGAGCGAGATGCCCTTAATAAGGGCTGGATGGAGCTGGTCATGCGCCGTAAATCCTTCGGTTTACAGGCCACTTTGAGTGAAGAGGCCCAGAAGATGTTTTTCATGGCCAGCACCAATCTCGAAAAATTCCGTGATTTTATTTTTCACAGCTCATTCCTTAAAATTTACGATATTGCCCCACAGACCTTAGACGAAATCAAGGAAGATGATATTGCCCTGCTTAAATTTTCTTATATTTATCTTGGTTCCTCACTCTTCGGCACCAATGAGTTGAAAATCAAGGAGAAAAAGATCAAAGAGCGGGTTGCTGACATAAGCAATAAACAGGAAAACGCCGAAAAGAATGCCGAAAAAGTTTACGAAGAACTGAAACGGGAGAAAGAACTGCTCCAGAAGCAGCTCGACGAAAAGAATAAAATTTAGCCCTCCCAGCAAAATCAGGCCCTATTTTGTCAAGCCGGTACCTGATTCAGCATCAGCACTTAGTTCACCCGCCGCCTCCAGCATACGTACCGCCCCGACAACTCCAAGGGGAATGGCGATGAACTGGAGAAAGGGGATGGCCAGGAGGCAGAGCATGCCGAGTCCAAAACCGATCATCATAGCGGTGTGGCGGAATATAGCCCGCCGCTGGCTGGCAAAGGTCATGCCCCGGCGGGCAAAGACATAGCCATTATATTCCAGAACCAGGAATAGGGCTGTCCAGGCAATGGAGAGAACAGGATAAAGAGCGGTGCCCAGTAAGGGCACAAGGTGCAGGAGGAGCAGGGCCAGCATGCCGAGCAGAAAAACAATAACTTTTTTAGCTTCGGCAGCAAATGTACGAATGGTATCCTGCCAGAACCCCCTCCAGGTGAAAGGCCGCTCTTCCCCCCCGGTGAGCAGTTTTTCTGTACGTTCAGAGAGTTGGTCATTAAAGGGGGAGGCTATTAAGGCCCCCAATACCGAGAAAGTAAAAAATACCAGAACCAAGACGACAAGAACCGCGGCAATAATGACAAAATAATTTAAGATCAGCCAATACCAGGCATCCCCCTGAGGCAGCCTGGACATGACCTGCTTCTGGAAAAAGTCAAATCCCCAATAAAACACCCCGACGAAGGTGATAACATTGATCAAAAAAGGCAGAATAACATACTTATAAAGTACCCTGTGCCGACGGATAAACCCCAGGGAATTAAAGGGGTAGAAGAACCCCTTGGAAAACCGGGCCAGGGGATTATGCTTAAGGCTTATCTTTTCATTTTTCGTCATATTAGTTTTATCTAAAAGTTTCAATCAGGGCGGATTAATTCTTTATTCTACTCGCATTATTTATGCTGGATTATAACGAATTACAACTCCGTGTCAATCTCCGTCTCTTCCAGCGAATGACATTGACAACAATCTTGATTCAGGTTAAAAAGTTCAAATCAGGTATCTATTTTAGATTTAAAAAGGGAATCCCGTGCGAATCGGGAGCGGGCCCACCGCTGTAACTCCTGCCGTCCCATAGGGACGAAGCCATTTTAACCTTGAGTGCCACTGATCCCGCCGGGATTGGGAAGGTCGTTAAAAGGGCGGGAGAAGCCAGAAGATCTGCCTGTGAGTCATAGCCGTTTACTCCTGGAAAGATAAGCGGTCTCCTACCTTTGTGGATAAACCGGGCTGTCCTCAATCCTTTTTTAGTTTTGAGGTTTTTTTATGCCCTCCCCGGCAACAATTAGACTTGCCCATAAGATACACCGCCTTGGCGGTTTATTAACCGCGGCCTTTATCATTTTTTACTGCCTGAGCGGTATTATGCTGAACCATCGACAGGCCTTCTCCTTTTTTTCTCAGCGAGAAACAGAAACCCGCAGCATTAAAACTGTAAACAATCAGGCCGTGCAGGACTTCATCGGCCACTATCAGCACATCATCCAGCGCCCCGATACCCCCAAGGTAATCCGTCTGCGCGATGGCGGCCGCCGCCTCGAATTTCTTTACGGCTTCCATGGCAAGACCACCTATATCATTGATCAGGGCACCGGCCTTATGCAGATTATTCACAAGAGACCGTGGCCTGGTCTCTCCTGGCTTGCCAATCTCCATAAGGCCTTTAAAACCAGCCATATCTGGATATATCTAAGCGATTTTTTAAGTATCGTCCTCTGTCTTGTTACCCTTAGTATTCTCCTGGTAATGCGCTACCGGCTCCTTGATCTGATTTTTTTAGGCCTTGGCATTATTCTCTGTCTCGGAGGAATGTTAATTGCGTAATTTGCCCCTCCCAGTCCTGCTCATTCTCCTCGGACTGACCCTCACCGCGGTTATTATAATCTCCTGCGGCATGGGCTATATCAAAATACCGGCCACAGATATTATTGAAATTATCTCAGCCAGCCTGCGGGGTATCCCCTCTAACGGCAATGCCGTCTTTCAATCCGTAATCATGGATATCCGCCTGCCCCGCATCCTCACCGCCGCCCTGGTTGGCGGCGGTCTGGCAGTGGCGGGGGTAGTTTTTCAGGCCGTTCTGTTAAACCCTTTGGCCGATCCCTATACCCTGGGGGTCTCTTCGGGAGCGGCCTTTGGCGCCTCACTGGCCCTGATCCTGAGCCTCACCATGCCCACCTCCTTCTCGGTACCACTCTTCGCCTTTGCCGGGGCCCTGGCCGCCATGACCGCGGTTCTCTATCTGGCAGAAAACGGCGGCACCTCCGCCAATACCCTTATCCTCTCCGGAGTTATTGTCGCCGCTATTTTGAGCGCTGGTATTGGCTTCATCAAATATCTGGCCGATGAACAGGTATCAATAATTATTTTCTGGCTCATGGGCAGTTTTGCCTCCCGCTCCTGGCATGATGTAGAACTAACCTTGGTTGTGGTAGTTATCACCAGCCTTATCACCCTCTTCTACAGCCGTGACCTGAATATCATGGCCCTGGGGAGCCGCAGCGCCGCTTCTCTTGGGGTAAATACGGCACGGAGCCGCAAAATACTTATTATCACCGCTTCCCTGCTCACCGCCGTCTGTGTCTCGGTTTCAGGAATAATCGGTTTCATCGGTTTAATTATTCCCCACCTCATGCGCATGGTGGCCGGGCCGGACAACAGACGGCTGCTGCCGGCCTCCTTTCTGGCCGGAGCCCTGCTCCTCCTCGGAGCCGATACCATCAGCCGGGCTGTGCTGCCCTCGGAGGTACCCATTGGTATCCTGACCTCACTCATCGGCGGCCCGTTTTTCTGTTATATTTTCCGCCGCCGACAATTGGGAAGATGAGCCTGTACGATCTCGATAAGGTTTCCTTCGCCCATGGCACCAAAACCGTGTTGCGTGATCTTTCCTGCCGCCTTACGCCCGGCCTGTTCTATGGTCTCATTGGTGCCAATGGCAGCGGCAAAACCACGCTCATAGACTTACTCCTCGGCACCTTAACGGGCACTGGCAGACTGCATTTTAAGGATCATCCCCTGGAGAGTTACAGCCGCCGGGAGCTGGCCCGCGAACTGGCCTTAGTACCCCAGGAATTCAAGATCAATTTTGATTTCACGGTAGAGGATATAGTGATGATGGGCCGCCATCCCCATATCCCCCGTTTCGCGAACCCTGGAGTCAGGGACAGGGAAATCGTTGCTGAGGTTATGGCCGAGCTTGACATCAGTGATTTTAAAGAGCGCTTCCTGCCCCACCTCTCCGGCGGCGAGAAACAACGGGTTATGGTGGCCAGGGCTCTGGCCCAGGATACCCCTACCCTGCTCTTGGACGAAGCAACGTCTAATTTAGATATTCACCACACTATCAAAATTATGCGAACCATCAGGCGGAGGATGAAACAACGCGGCGGTACCGTAATCGCTGCCATTCACGACCTGAATCTGGCGGCGGCCTACTGTGATACCATTATTCTGCTTAATGAGGGGCGAATATTAAAAATCGGCTCCGTGGCCGAGACCCTGACCCCGGAACTGCTTAAGCAGATGTTCAATATTGACTGCCGGCCCTATATGGAAGATTTTTCAGGGGTCAGACAGGTGGCATTTAAATATTTTTAGGCCCGCGGCCGATAATGCCGTCCAGCATATGTATGTATCGAAGTCTTACTTCGCTCGTAACTATTCAGCCCAACAACCGGGCGGCCACGGCCTCTATTTTAAAAGTAACAAGTTCAATACGCTTACGGTACTTAGGGGACAGATTTTATTTTTCCAGCCTTCGATTCGGGGACAGAATAATTTTCGCAAAAAAACGCGAAAAAAATTCAGTCCCCTTGGTTTAGAGGAAAAATTTAATCTGTCTCCCGGCCTAAAACCATCTGGCAGGATTACAGACAAAGAATAAAATATCGTTTGAAATAAAATGACTAAACGCC
>CAZSOB010000105.1:0-5232 GCA_964608155.1 uncultured Desulfobulbia bacterium | reverse complement strand
CAGCTGAAAATACCTATCTCGTGGTATCGGCCACATCCACAACTATAACCGTAAAGGGGGTAGTTGCCTCTACAGCTGCCGCCAAGTCATTTGGCCTTATCTACGGTCAGTTGATTAAATCAATGATTACAGTACCAAACCCGCCCACGAGCACCTCCAATCCAAGGCCGGTTAAATTCTTTAATCCCGACACCACATACGCTGTGGGCGGTTTCACCAACCAAGAGACTCCCCCCACCGGCATATGTCAGGTCTGTCATACCAAAACAACCCATTGGACTCAGGACGGTTTACTCAATGACCACAACGCCTCTATCAGATGTACTGCCTGTCATGACACAGCCAAAGGCTTTAAACCGGGCGGTCACACAGACAAGACTTTTGCCTGGGCCGGTGATTGCCATGACTGCCATACTGACGGCGGTCAGGGCATAGTTGCCGGAGTACACAAAAACACCTGCACATTATGCCACAATAATCCATCCGGTGGCACCGGAACAACGATCGTCGGCGCAGGCGGAGACGGCAATGCCCAATTAGGCGCGGCCCTGCCTGATTTCAAAATTGCGACCTGCCTTACCTGCCATCCAAGTACTACATATCCCAAACCATGGATTCATCACAATACTCCGCCGGCAGTAAACGGCGCCTGCACGACATGTCATAACACCACCACTGGTCATGCCGGGGATCATACAACTCTGGTAACGGGAACCGCCTTCTGTATCACCTGTCATACCGCTACTGCCGGTGGAGTCAACAATGTACCGGTAAGTACAACCGACCCGAAAGTACATAACGCCTGTACGACCTGCCATGTAATCAATACCACGACTAATATTGTTGGCCTGGTAACTGTACCCACAGCAAATGGTTATGTTGTAGCCATGCCAGCCGGCGGCGGAGATTGTACCACCTGCCATGGAGCGTTCTTCCCCAACCATCGTAATCCAGCCTCATTGCACAATATGTTCAACAGCGATCCCAACTGCGCCAGCTGTCATGATATTGATACGGCTGCAAAACGGATCGGCCTGCATCCAGACTGTATCACCTGCCATAAATCAACAAAAAGCGCGGTGGTGAATACCATTGCCAGCGGCAGAGCCGGTACAGCGGTTAACTGCGAGACTTGCCATGACGGGACAACCAACGGTGCTCCATTCCACGGCCTGACTCCGGCAACGGCCGCCGCCGTACATACACACTTCCAGGCCGACACCACATGCGCCGGATGCCATGATATTGACACCGCCGCGAAACGAATCAGTCTGCATCCTGCTTGTATTACCTGCCATACAAGTACACTCTCTTCCGTTACCAATACCATTACCACGGGCAAGGCTGGAACCAACATCAACTGTCAGAACTGCCATGACGGCACCAATAACGGCGCCCCGATACACGGCCTGACCCCGGCAACAGCCGCCGCCGTGCATGGTAATTTCTCAGCCACCCCGTTATGTGCTACCTGCCATAATGTTAATACTGCCGAGCAGCGCATCAGCCTGCACCCAGCCTGCATCACCTGCCACACCAGCACGGATCAAACGGTCATCGACACCATCAACAGCGGCATTAACGGCACTCAGGTGCAATGCATTAACTGCCATACTGCTAATCCCGCTACTTTCCACCATGCCAGTGCCAAGGCTGTTGCCGGTAAATGCAGTACCTGTCATATAGACCCACGGCCGTCATGGCCGAATACGACACCACCGGGAGACAATGGCGGCTCATCACCATTTCCAACCCAGATGGCCTGTAAAATCTGTCATGTCCGTTTTTCCGGCTCCACTATTTATATTGACAAGTTAATCTATAAATATGCAAATAATTACAGTATGCCGCCAACCAGGATTGTTCAGCATACCTTAACCGGCATAACAGCCGCCTCAATCGACAACTTCGGTATCTGCTTCTCCTGCCACAACGGTACTACCGCTAAGTCTGTTGCTCCGCTACACGCCATGCCGAGTTATTACGCCTCCCACAACAGCTATTATTTTGATATGCAGGGTGCCCCAGGCCGCGGTACATTTAATCTGCTTTGGAGCAAAATGCACGGCGGGATCGGCGCGACAAGACCAATATCCCTTGGCAGTCCATCAATGAAGAAACATATGTATGATTTCCAAGATCCTACAGTCAGCTTTAAACTGCTCTCCGCAAACTGCGGCAGTTATAATAACTGTTCAGGAGCCTCTACCAGACAGGTTCCGGTTTTACCCGCCTTACCTTAGGCTCTGGTCAGTAGTTTCGCCGTTTTTCATAACAATGTCTTATTTGCATTAGTGAAATCACTCCCTGCAGATTCGTTCATTCGGGACTTAGAAGCATACTTTTGTATTCGAGAAGTCCCGAATGAACGAGGTAAGCGTAGACTCCGAGATGGGGTGCTGCTGAATAGTTACAATAATTTATGGAAACTGTAACCGTAGATAAAATTATCCCCGGTGGCTTGGGCCTGGCTCGAGACAACCTTGGCCTTGCCATACTGATTCCCTTTGTCCTTCCCCAAGAGGTAGTTAAGGTAAAGATATCCCGCCGCCACCGAAGTTACGCCACGGCTGAAGTCCTGGAAATTATAAGTCCTCACTCAGATCGTCGTCTCCCGCCCTGCCCCCATTTCAGGCAATGCGGCGGCTGTAATCTAATGCATGCCTCCTACCCAATACAGGAGGCAATAAAGCTGGCTTGCCTGCGTGAAGCCCTGGCTCATAGTAAATGCCTCACTTCTACTGCTGTCACGCCAGCTTTTATCGGCTGCCCCGCGCCTCTCCATTATCGGCAGCGTCTCCGCCTCCAGGTTGATAACCGAGGTCAGTTGGGATTTTTCAAGCCCCGCAGCCATCAACTAATAGCCATAGATTCATGCCTGTTGGCAGAACCAGCCCTTAACATAATATTGGCCCTTTTATCTCATAATTCTGATTTCCAGTCTTGGGCCGAAATTATAAAAGAAGTTGAACTTCTTTACAGCTCTCTAAATAAAGATGTAATTGCTATATTTCACTTGCAACGACCTCCCCGCCCCAGGGACAGGCAGCGGGCCGGCCTCATAACAGAAGGCAATAACCTGTTGCGCGAAATCTGGTTTACCGCCCCCGGTATCCAGCTTCAAGGCCCATACCGCGCCACTCCGAACCCGCCCCAGGGGATAAATTTTAAAATTATCCTGCCAGGGCAGAAAGATTTGATCATGGGGCTTACGGTCGACGGCTTCTGCCAGGTTAATACGGCACAGAATATAGTTCTAATCCAAAAAGCGCTTGACTGGGCGGCGCTAAAAGGCAGAGAACGGGTACTTGACCTCTATTGCGGCCTCGGTAATTTTTCCCTGCCCATGGCCCGCCACGCCGCTCTAATAACCGGCGTGGAGAGTAGGCGCTCCTCAATCCGCAGTGCCAAAAAAAACGCCCGGCACAATAACATCAGCAACTGCCATTTCATCCAAGGCTTAATCAACGAGGCTTTACCCGAACTAATTGCCAATGGAGAATGTTTTGATCTAATTGTTATTGACCCGCCCCGCCAGGGATGCAAAGAGATTATTCACCTCCTGCCCGCCCTGGGGGCCAAAAAAATATTATACATTTCCTGCGATCCAGCCACCATGATACGGGATATGGAGCTTATGGCGAAGCATGGCTATAACCTGTTGCGTATAAACGGGGTTGACATGTTCCCCCAAACCAGCCATATAGAGGTCATCGCCCTCCTGGAAAAGAGTTCCCGCTAACCCCTTTAAGTTGCGCTCCCGCAGTATTGCTACTTTTAAACATCGTAACTATTCAGCTTGATGCCTAAATGGACGAGGTAAGCGTATACTCCGAGCTGGAGCACTGCTGAATAGTTACTAAACATCAAGCTGAATAAACAGAAAATAAACAATAAATTTAACAAGTCAGAAGGAAAAAATGGTAGAAATCGGCAAGATAAACAGGCTTACAATAATACGAAAGCTGGAATACGGCACCCAGCTTGAAGACAGCGAATCCAGGATTGTTCTTCTCGCCAAAAAAGACAGCCCCAGGAATTGCCAGCCTGGAGATGAACTGGAGGTCTTTGTTTACGAAGACAGGGAAAAGCACCTGCTGGCAACTACCCAAATGCCCTATGCCACGGTTGGACAGTTTGCTAAATTGCGAGTGGCGGCAAATTCTTCATCTGGTGCCTATCTGGACTGGGGGATGCAGAAAGATCTGCTTGTTCCTAAAAGTGAGCAACAGACCAAAATGGAGACCGGTAAATCATATATAGTTTTTATCTTCCTTGATAAAAAAACCAACCGCGTTACAGCGTCCACCAAGTTAGACAAATTTTATAGTCCGCAGCCACCTGACTATAATGAAGGTGAAGAAGTAGATCTCATAATATCTGCCAAAACGGATTTGGGATATAAGGCGATTATTAATCATTCTCACCAGGGTATCGTGTATAAAAATGAAATTTTCCAGACGCTTCATATTGGTCAGCGCTTAAAAGGTTACATAAAAAAAATACGTGAAGACCTGAAAATTGACCTGAGCCTGCAACAATCAGGATATCAAAGGGTAGATGATGTTTCACAAAATATTCTTAAAACCATAAAAGATCTTGGCGGCAGAATTACAATTACCGATAAAAGCCGGCCTGAAGAAATCTACTCCCTGTTCGGGATCAGCAAAAAAACATTCAAAAGGGCAATAGGCGCACTCTACAAAAAAAGGCTTATCACACTTGGGAAAAACGGTATAAAACTCAGCACCAAAATAAAAACCAAACCCGGCTTATGAGTGAACAACAGATTAATAACCCGTTACACGGCGTAACCCTGGAACAAATTGTGAACAGCCTGGTCAAGGATTATGGCTGGAGCGCCCTGGGCAAACGCATATCTATCCGATGTTTCAACAGCAATCCTTCGATAAGATCCAGCCTCAAGTTCCTGCGCAAGACACCATGGGCAAGAAAGAAAGTTGAGAACTTATACCTCAATACACTAAGAAGTAAGCGGAAAAGAGGGCTGAATTAATCTTTTACGGCTGCTCAAACTTTCCAGATGAGCCATAACTTATTTTTTCCCTTTGACTTTATCAGCAATCAATGTTACTTTCCGGGCCTTAGTAACACCTTTACGGAAAACGTATCACGATTTTTTCGCAAAACTAACAAGGAGGTCTAAGATGCATATTCCAGATGGTTACTTAAGCCCGTCAACATGTGCCGTTATGTATGCCGTTAGTGCGC
>CAZSOB010000104.1:0-5262 GCA_964608155.1 uncultured Desulfobulbia bacterium | reverse complement strand
GCCATATTCACGCTGGCGTTACTTTCCATGGCCCCGGCCTCCATCTGGAATGTTTTGTCATGGCACCAGCCACATTGGAGGCCCAGGCGCAAAACATGAGCCCTGTGGCTGAACATAACCGCCTTAACCGGTTTAGTATAAACGATATCACCGCCATTAGTCATGTCGGCCAGGTCGGCCTTTATATCGGCCAGATCTTCGGCGTGGACTGAAACGCCGGTTATCACAATTAATATCGAACAAGCAAATAAGAGAAATAACAATTTTTTCATTATATCCACCAATTTTTTTGGATAGGCCCGTAAAAAACATTTGAGAGAAACTTATTGCCCATGATTTTTTACGAGCCGATCTACTATTTTAAGATAAAAGCCAGGTCTAATTAATTTTATCTGACATCAGGCTGCCGTCTTAAGGCCCACGGCGAGGGGTTAGTTGCCTTCATGTAAAAGACATTCGGCTTGGTGCCTACTGCCGGACGAAGAACCCATACCTCCCTTTCTATCTGGTGAACCATTTTGTAGACTACATTGTTCGGATCAGATATGTCGCCAAAGATTCGGGCTCCCGTGGGGCAGACGGCGGCACAGGCGGTTAGCTTTTTGCCCTTGGATAAACGACTTTCGTAGCAGAAATCACATTTATCCACCGCGTGTTTTTCTTCATTAAAATAACGGGCGTCATAGGGGCAGGCCAGCATGCAGGCCTTGCAGCCAATACATTTTTTACTATCTATCCTGACAATGCCGTTGTGCTGGTCTTTATAGGAGGCCCGGGTAGGGCAGGCCCGCACACAGGCCGGGTCATTGCATTGATTGCAGAGGATGGGCATAAATCCCCTTTTTCTGCCGATGGCATCCGGGGTTATTCTCTCCAGAATCCTGGTACGCCAACCATATGCCGGTACGTTATTAGTCTTATGGCAGGCTACCATACAACGCTGGCAGTCAATGCACAGCCCCTCTCTGATTACCATGCTGTAATGCGGTTTGTAGGGATATTTCTCAGCAAAATTAATTGTTGAGGCGAATACCTCATCAACCTTGGAAACTACCGACAATATCTTGCCGCCAGCAAAAACGCCGGTAATCATCAGACCTATTTTTAAGAAATTCCTGCGCTCTATGCCGGATACAGTATCCAGGCTTTCTTCTTTTAAATTATCAATGTCTATTTTATTTAAATCCATGTCTAATGCTCCTTATTATGTCCAGGTAACAATCGCGGTTAACCCATTAAAGGTTATTTCATTTTTATGGTCTGAAACTGAGTTTATGATGGCGACGTTCAGCCTCATCATGAGTCTCACCTTCTTTCGTATAATGGATACCGCCGCAACCAGGACAGATAAAGGCACCGGCCGGAACAACTTCATGTTTCTGGAATTGATGACCGTTGAATACTTTCTCGCCAAACATAAAGCCGAAAACAGTCATACATAAGCCTGCTATGACTATAGCCACTTCATGAAATGATGGAGAATAATTAAGGACAGATGGATACTCCAGAACGTGAAGACCCGCAAAACCGGGTACGACTTCACCCTCAAGTACCAGATTGTACCTCATAAAGAAGATGCCGATTACCATCAAACCGCTGCCCCAGAACATCAACCTGTAGTTAATGCCTTTTGAAATAGTAAGAAAAACTAAGGGAATAAGAAAGCCTAAGGCTACTTCGCCGATCCAGAAGAGGGGTGCATATCTGCCGGCCAGGAAGGCGTGGATAGCGATATATTTTTCAGGGACGACAATACCGCATAGAACTTTCCAAACTGTAAAAAATATAATGACGCAGATCAGCATTATGGTCAACTGGCGAACAGCATTGATCGCCCTTTCCTGCTTTTGATCTAAAACTTCTGGATTAATCAGGCGGGCCAGGCAGGTGAAGAAGATAATCGCGGCGCCGCCGGACATCATGGCTGAAACGATAAAGTAGATCGGCATATAGGGGCCATACCATTCCTGGCGGCCGTAAAGCATACCAAAGATACCGCCCAGATTGCTATGGGCCGCGACACCGAAGAGAACCCCCATGAATCCGGCAGCTCTTGAGAAACTATGGTTTTGTTCCAATAAGAAGTAGTACTCAACGCACAAAGCTACGAGGTATAAACCGTAGAGAGTTCCCATCCACCACATGTTGGATGTGAAATTTGGCGATATTACATTCCAGATAGCCATCCGGAAAGGATTTTCAATATCAAAAAAGATGATTGAGAAGCCGCAGAGCATAAAGATAATGGCGAGGAATACAGAGCGCTTGGCTATGGGCATATAGGGCTCATAACCGAAAACATGGCCGACGCAGGAGACTAAGCAGAGGCCGGTGGAGGTAACAACGCAGAAGATATACCCGGCGATCAGCATCCCCCATGGAACTTCACGGGTAACCGAATATACCTCACGATACCCTACAATCTTCCCGTGCATGCCCACAGCATAGCCCCATAGGGCAACCATCACCAGGATAACCATGAATGCTAACTGCTTTTTGGAATTGCGAAGGGCGGCAACCCCGGAGTAACCCCATCTTGCCGCTCTTTCATCTGAAATTCTCGCCATTTGTGTTCTCCTTAAATTATATGGTATATAATACGGTCTGGGATGTCTTCATGTTTCATAAGACGATTACCATAGCCGTGGCTTCCATGATAAATCAGCAGTAATTAAAAAATTACTTTGCTTCAGGATACAACTTATCTCCATGAGAGATAATGAATACGAAAATATGATGATTATAGATGCTGTTATAACAATGAATGGCTATTCATAATTACAAGTACAGCTATATCCTTCGTCTCAAAGATAGTCAAGAATTTTTTAGGTTTCTGGCGTTGAAAACAGGTAAGTATTTTATAACATGGTAAGAGCCGAAAAATATGAAAAGCCGTTAAACTCATCCTTTATAGCCGGGCTGCCACATGAGGCCGGCATATATATGATGAAGGACGGGGAGGGCGGGGTGATTTACGTTGGCAAGGCCCGTGATCTCAGGCGTCGATTATCGTCCTACCTCCGTTGTCTCGGCGAAACGGGAACAAAGACCGGGGTGATGCTGGCCCACGCCCGGCACATTGAGACTATCGTCACGGCAACAGAGAAGGAGGCCTTAATTTTGGAGGCCTCTTTGATTAAACGCCATAGACCTAAATATAATATCATCCTGCGGGACGATAAAAATTATCCCTTTATCAAGGTGACGGTGGATGAGGAGTGGCCCCGTCTGCAGGTGGTTCGCCGCCGGAAGCGGGATAGGGCTCGTTATTTCGGCCCCTTTTCATCGGCCTCGGCCATGTGGGAGACTATCCGGCTTTTAAACCGCTTTTTCCCCTTGCGGCGCTGTAAGGGCCGTGAGCTGCGGCCGCGTAAGAGGCCATGTCTGAATTATCAGATGCGCAGCTGTCTGGCCCCCTGCCTTGGCAGGACGGACAGGGAGGATTATCTCGCCGTGGTCAGCAATGTACTCCTGGTGTTGGGCGGCCGGAACCGGGAGCTTTTAAAACGCCTGCGTGACGATATGGAGGCGGCGGCGGTTAATTTGGAGTTTGAACGGGCTGCCAGTCTCAGGGATCAGGTTACGGCCCTTGGAAAGACTATGGAACGGCAGGTTATTGCCGCCGGGCATCACCGGGATGAGGATATCTTTGCCCTTGTCCGCCGGGGGGGGGCTGCCGCTCTCGCCGTTCTTCTGGTGCGGGACGGGGTGTTAAACGGGCATCACAGCTATTTTATCGCCCAACCGGGTGAGGATGATGAGGAATTGCTGGCTGAGGTTATCGCCCGCTTTTACGCCGAACATCCAGTGCCGGCGGAGATCCTGCTGCCTTGGCAGCCCGCCGGAAGCGGGGCTTTAAGGGAATGGCTTGTTGAAGAGCGGCGCGGGGCGGTGGCCTTCAAGCTGCCAAGGCGGGGAGACCTGAAACAGTTGCTGATTATGGCGGAGAAAAATGCCGGCCGCGTCTTTGTGGAGCAGGACAGGATAAAGGATGCCTGGCAAAATCTGGGGCAGGAGATGCAAAAGAGGCTTTCCCTCTCGCGCGTACCAGAGCGCATAACCTGTATGGATATCTCTAATATAGGCGGTCGGCAGACCGTGGGGGCGGTGGTAAATTTCTGGCAGGGCGAGAAGGAAGGTACCCGCTATCGTCATTATAAATTGGAGCGCCCGGACGGACGGCCGGATGATTACGCTTCTATGACTGAGGTTATGACTCGTCATCTGCAACGGGCGGCGGCAGAGGGTTATCTGCCGGATCTGCTGCTCGTGGACGGCGGCAAGGGGCAGCTTAACGCGGCCCGTCAGGTGCTTAGAGCCCTTGATCTAAAGCGGGAGGTAGAGCTGGCCTGTATCGCCAAGGAACACCACGATGAAGGAGAAAAAATATTTCGGCCGGGCCGCAAAAATCAGCTGAATATAGCTCAAAATTCGCCTGCCTTACTCCTTTTAATGCGGATCAGGGATGAGGCCCATCGTTTTGGAATTACCTTTCATCGTAAGTGGCGGCTTAAAGAAGCCATGTCCTCGCCCTTAGATGCTATTGCCGGGGTGGGTAAGGTTAGAAAAGAGGCCCTGCTCAAGTCCATGGGCAGTTTACGGCGTTTAAGGGCGGTTAGTCGGGAGGAATTGGCCGCTGTCCCTGGAATCGGCCCCCAACTGGCCCAAAAACTCTGGCTGGCCCTGCGTGAGAACGGGCAAAACTGAACGGGCGGGTAAGGTGGCCTGCCGCTTCTTTTTCTGCCTTTTTCGCTTTTCGCCAGAGGAATGTTGGGTTTCGCTACGCTCAACACCAACCTATCATAAGTTTTGCGATGTCATCAATTTCACCCGACAATTATATCCTTATGGTAAAAATAGTATTGACTGTTTTTACCATAAGGATATAATTGTCAGATGGAATTACGTTATCTGACAAATTATATTCGTGAAGACCTGCAGAAAAAAATGGTCTTTATTGGCGGCCCGCGTCAGGTCGGTAAAACTACCTTGGCGCGTTATCTCGCCAGTGAATATCCCGAAAATGTCTACCTGAACTGGGATAATCCGCAGCATAAACTGCAAATCAGCAGACAGCGCTGGCCGCCGACGGCGGAGTGCCTCGTCTTTGATGAAATTCACAAATATGATAAATGGAAAAATCTTATCAAGGGGATTTGGGATACCCGCCTTAATAATGAAAAAATTATTGTTACCGGCAGTTCAAAGCTCAATATTTTCAGAAAATCAGGTGATTCGATGCTTGGGCGCTATCATTACCAT